>MAXM01000308.1:2715-6841 GCA_001751015.1 Desulfobacterales bacterium C00003106 | reverse complement strand
TGGTTGTTTCTTTAAGTTGGTCTTGATATCTTTATAGTGTATAAGAAGGCTTCTTTCGCGAACCCCTTTGGTAGAATGTAGAACAATATGAACAAACCGGCAGCAAGAACACATTCAACACCGCAACGACCTGCGTCTTCAAGAAAGACAGGCCTGATTGCCACGATCAAGGATCAATCCGGGGCCGGCAAGACAAGGATCGGCGATCTTCTGTGCAAAGAAGGCCATATCACGAGCAGCCAGCTCAACGAGGCCGTGGAATATCAGCGAACGCACAAGGGCAAGCTCGGAGGTATTCTCCTCAGGCTCGGTTACATCGAAAATGAAACGATCCTGAATGTCCTGACGCGTCAGTACAATTTTCCGGGCGTGAAGTTATCAGAGGTTGAAAGCGACGCGGGTTTGCAGGAGTTGATGCCCTATGAAGTAGCCAAAAAATATATGGCCTTTCCCCTGGAGATGAATGAGCAGGCTCTCAAGGTCTCCATGGCGGAGCCCACGGACACATCTGCAATTGAAAAGTTGCAGACCGAAGTCAAAAGGGAGTTGATCCTTTGCGTCTCCTCTGAAAATGATATCGTGGAGGCGTACAGAAAATACTACAAGATAAGCGATGAGGAGTACAATAGCTTCTTTGGCGAAAAAGAAGGAGACAAAGAAGAATCGGTCATACAGGTCGAGGATTTCGGCTCCCTGGTTTCTGCAGCCGTAGGGGATATGGAACTGGATAGAGCCAAGGAAGACGATGAATATGACCAGTTCTCCGCAAATGATGCTCCGATCATCAAGCTCGTAAACGGCATTCTCGCCAAAGCCGTCAATGACGGGGTCAGTGACATTCATATTGAACCTTTTGAAAAATACTTGCAGGTAAGATACAGGCTGGATGGTTCTCTCTACAAATCGATGAATCTGCCCGTCACCATAAAAAACGCCCTGGTTTCCAGGTTAAAAATCCTGTCCTCACTCAATATTGCCGAACGTCGCGTACCGCAGGACGGCAGGATCAAGATGCACCTCGGAAAAACAAAAACGGTTGAATTCCGCGTCTCCACATTGCCTACCCTTTTTGGTGAGAGCATTGTCATGCGTATCCTTGACCAGAGCGCGCTTAACGTGGACCTTACCAAAATGGGGTTTGAAACCAAGACCTTTGAAGCGCTTAAACGTTGTGTCAATCGTCCGAATGGCCTGGTGCTCGTAACCGGGCCTACAGGCAGCGGCAAGACAACCACACTCTATTCAGTTCTCAGTTCGCTCAACAAGGAAGACACCAAGATACTTACAGCAGAAGATCCCGTGGAATTCAACTTCAGGGGAATGAATCAGGTGAACGTGAAGAGCGATGTCGGCATGACATTTGCCGTGGCTCTCAAGGCTTTTCTGCGGCAGGACCCTGATGTAATTATGGTCGGCGAGATCCGGGACATGGAAACCGCTGAGATCTCCATCAAAGCGGCCATGACCGGCCATCTCGTTTTCAGCACTCTCCACACGAACGATTGCCCTTCCACTATCGGCCGTCTTGCAGACATCGGGATACCAGCCTACATGCTGGCGTCTGCGGTGACGATGGTCATTTCTCAACGCCTTGCCAGAAAACTCTGTCCCAAGTGCAAAAAACAGGCAAAAAACCTGGATCCGAAGGAACTGATGAAGGTCGGATTCTCCGAAGAGGAAATCCCGAATCTTGTCATATACGGTCCAGGGGGGTGTCCTGCATGCAATGGTACGGGCTACAAAGGTCGGATGGGACTTTATGAACTCATGGAGGTTACAGAGGAGATTGCAATAGCAATCAATGCCTCTGTTCCTGAAGACCAACTCAGAAAATGCGCAATACAAGAAGGAATGGTCACTTTGAGGGATGCAGGTCTTGAAAAGATTCGCCAGGGAGTGACGTCCATTGAGGAGGTCTGTAAGCGGACTATCGTAAACAAAGAGGCGCTTCCCGCTTATCTTATCAATCCGGACATAGAGCGATATGAAGACCGGGACGTCATAATAAGGGAGGGCAACACGGACATAGACTTCTTCAAGTTGGTCCAGGGGGGCGTATATGTTGTCAAAAACGGAAAGAAGATAGCAGAGATAGTCCAGCCCGGCGAGTACTTTGGAGAAATGGCCGCCATATCCGGCGAATCCCGAAGCGCAAGCATCATTTCAAAAGGAAGGTCGGTCATAAAGCGCTTCCCCGGAGACAAGCTTACGGAAATCATAACAAAACATCCGAAGGTCGCTCAGCGCCTTTTTGGGTTAATTGCGAGTCGTCTCGACAACGCCAACAAGATCAACATAAAACTGATCAATGACCTGCAAAAAGCAAGAACGAAATAAGAGCAATCTCATCCCTTCTCCTTCTTGAAAAAAAGGAGGCATATCTTCTTTATCCCCCCCCCTATCAGCATGACAGCAATAAAATAAAGAGCAACGTGTTTAAAGGTGAATCCTTCGGAAAACGGAAAGAGCATGTTGGTCTTCAGGATAACCAATATCCCGACAATGATCACAACAACGCCCGTAATCAACTGAAATACCGTCTCTTTCATAATTCTATCCGTATATCTTAGGGTTTTTGTCCTTTTTCTTTCCACGGCCTGGAAGCCACGATCAGGGCGAAAAAGAGAGTAAGCAGCAGCCAATCTCTTCCTATTAGAACGATCGCAAGCCACGGGTAGCCTTCATAAGGAGTTGCCAGTTCCTTGACTATGCTGTTTGTAAGTATCACGATCAAGGCGAAAGGGATCAGAAACCTGACCGCATAATCCCACACGGAATGCAATCTCAACACACAGAATCTGTTAATGTATTCCCTCAAGTCAGAGGCCTTGCAAACCCAGGCAACCAGAATACATTCCAGTATTCCTGCCGTGACCAATCCGTACTGAGTCAGAAAATGGTCCACAATATCAATCCAGAAAAGCCCTCCCTGAGTTGTAAAGATTATGCTTCCCGTCAATCCTGCGACGGCAAGGACTGAGACGACGACCTTGCGAGGATAATGGAACTTGTCAATAATTCCTGAAGCAAATGCCTCTACGATGGAAACAGAGGAAGACAATCCCGCAATCACGAGACAAATAAAAAAAAGCGCCCCGAACAATCCGGAAAAGCCCGGAAGCATCCCTATCGCCTTGGGAAAAACAACAAACGCAAGACCAATTGATTTATCCACTACTTCATCAACAGGAATGGAGAGCTTGTGCGCCATATACCCCACAACAGAAAAGACCCCGAGACCTGCTATTATGGAGAAACAGCTATTGGCAATCGCTATCGTGATGGAGTCCTTGACTATCTGTGTTTTCTCGGGGAGATATGAGGCATAGGCAATCATGATACCAAACCCTATGCTGAGCGTGAAGAATATCTGGGCAACCGCGTCTATCCACACCCGAACATCTCTCAGTCTCTCAAAATCGGGTTTAAGATACACGCTTATACCCTCGTATGCCCCGGGCAGTGTTACACTCCACCCCACAAGAACAAGAACAAGAACAAACAACATGGGCATAAATATCTTGTTTGCTCTTTCTAATCCATGCTCCACTCCTCTGAATACGATCAACCAGTTCAGAAACCAGACCAGACATAAGGAAAAAAGAACAGGAGATCTTACATTCCCGATTTCAAAGGGGCTATCTGTTATCATCAGGAATTTGTCAAACAGGAACTGATTGGTATCGGTTCCCCAATCCATCCCAAACGAAAACAGGAGATAATTAAGACACCAGGCAATGATCACAGAGTAGTAAAGAACAACACCAAACATCACGAATATGATCTGCCACCAGCCCAGCCACTCCCATCGACCGTTAAGCCTGGCAAAACTTGCCGGAGCAGAACCTCTCATCTTGTGCCCTATGCCAAGCTCCAGGATCATGAAAGGGATGCCGATAATCAGAAGTGCCAATATGTAAGGAACGAGAAAGGCGCCCCCACCGTTCTTGTAGCAGAGATAGGGAAATCTCCAGATATTGCCAAGGCCGATTGCCGAACCAATAGCAGCAAGCAGAAATCCGATGTGAGTCTTCCATTGAGGACGGTGATTGTCAAAGATGTCTTTGCCCATAGTCTTCTAAAGATGGTCAAATGGAAAAATATTCGAACTGTGCGGTTAGCTTTT
>MAXM01000308.1:273-2555 GCA_001751015.1 Desulfobacterales bacterium C00003106 | reverse complement strand
ACCACATTCCATCGGGGGTCAGA
This sequence comes from Desulfobacterales bacterium C00003106, assembly GCA_001751015.1. Taxonomy (GTDB): domain Bacteria; phylum Desulfobacterota; class Desulfobacteria; order Desulfobacterales. The sequence continues at coordinate 2,532 of MAXM01000308.1, read as the reverse complement.
CGTTGATCCCACTGTTGAGCCATTCACAACTCTTGTATCAACGGAATATCGCTGCTTTTTTCCAACGAAGATTCCCGCACTGCTTCTATCTCTTCGGGAAGCGCCTCTATGATATCCCCGGCAAGGTATCCCACCCGCGCTTTTTTTTCTGCCAGACGGTCCGCCGCATGGCCGTGGATGTAGACAGCGAGACGGGTTGCCTTTGCCGGAGAATACCCCTGAACCAGAAAACCCGCAATTATTCCGGTAAGCACGTCCCCCATTCCTCCGGACGCCATTCCCGGATTTCCCGTGGGATTGATATAAATTGCGCCTCCGGGTTCGGCAATAATCGTGCGTGCGCCCTTTAGCACCAGAAAGACGTTGTATTCTGAGGCAAATGCCCGGGCAACCTGAATCCTTCCCTTCCGAACCTTGGCTGCGGTCGTGCCGACAAGACGCGCCATCTCACCCGGATGCGGGGTCAGTATGAACGGCGCCTTAGCCCTTTTCAGCAGGTCAATATCTTCCCCGAGGGCGTTAAGACCATCCGCATCCACAACAGCGGGAATGGAAGTCTCTTCGAGGAGACGTCTTACAAGCTGCCTGGTGTCTACGGCTGTTCCAATCCCCGGACCAATGGCAAGAGCCGCCTTTCCCTCCATTAATGAGCAAATTTTTTCGTAGGAGGAAAGGGAGATGGCCCTATCTTCCGTCTCCGGCAGAGGGGCTGTCATTGCCTCTGTGAGTTGGATCTCGCAGATATCATTGAGGCTCTTTGAAACCCCTAACGTAACAAGACCGGCCCCGGCGCGCATGGCGGCCATACAGGTCATGGCCGCTGCCCCTGTCTTTCCCGGCGAACCTCCTATCACGAGAAGATGGCCGGCACGCCCTTTGTGCATCTCAGGGGGCCGGGTTCTGATAAAAGATGCAAGATCATGCCTGAGCACTATCTGATGTCGCGGCGCAACCTGATCGACCACGATATTCGGGATACCGATGTCCGCAACCGCCAGGTCTCCCACAAACTCAATTCCAGGGTATATGACCTGTCCTATCTTTGCAAAACCGAATGTGATTGTTCTGTCCGCCTTGACGCAGACACCGCATACCTCGCCCGTATCCGAATTCAGTCCTGATGGAATGTCCACGGCATAGACAGGCCTTTCCGCCCGGTTCAAAAAATTGATCGCATCGGCAAAAAAACCCCTCACGTCCGATTGAAGGCCGGTCCCGAGTATGGCGTCCACCCACAGATCATGGCGGGCCAGATCAGGCAAATGAGACGCAAACGACGTGCCGTCAGGGATCTCTATAATAGAAATATCCATCTTTTCAATGAGTTTCAAGTTGGTCGCCGCATCACCTGCGACCTTTTCTTTGCTTGTCAAAAGATAGACCGTAACCGGCGCACCGTTTTGGGCAAGGTATCTCGCAATGACAAAACCATCTCCGCCATTGTTGCCCTTCCCTGCCATGACACCCACCCTCCTTGTCCAGAGGTCCGGGACCTCAGCAAGAAGCATCCGGATCACAGATCTTCCGGCATTTTCCATCAGCACGAGACCACCAATGCCAAAGGATTCGATTGTCAGCCGGTCCATCTCGCGCATCTCTTCAGTCGTTACAACAAACATCTTTGTTCCTCTCAAGTCAAACGTATGCGTAGTTTTGTATAGTACTCCCCATTGTCAAGACCAAAATGGATCAAAAATAAGATAGAATTTTCATCCTCTTTGTTAACGAAATAATGGTGATCTTGAGCTTATCAATCAACATTGAAAATCGATCCTCTTTGTTCAATTTTTACCCCATCAAAAGTCCTCGAGCCAGAGATAATTAGGGCTCTGCTGGGGAGCAACCCCGAGCGCCGAGGCAGGGATCAAGACCGAAGAGGGTGACTACTATTGCCATCTTTTAACCTCTTCGGGATTGGTATCCAAGCGATAAACCTCAGGGGTCTGGGGACAGAGTCCCCAGAAATTAATCGTAATTACCCACACCAAATAGCGAAGAACCCTAAAATCTCTCATCTCTACTCCTTTTTAATGCTAACGGCTAACCGCACAGATCGAAATATTTCTACCCAGCCCAATGCACTTCCGCAGGTGTTCGGTAGTCCAAGGATTGGTGTGGCCTTTCATGGTTGTAAAACTCAAAATACTCCTTGAATCCCTGGTACGCCTCCCGAACCGTACGAAAATCGTTTAAATACACCTTCTCGTATTTGACCGAACGCCACAAACGTTCCACGAATATGTTGTCCAATGCGCGTCC
>MAXM01000308.1:0-153 GCA_001751015.1 Desulfobacterales bacterium C00003106 | reverse complement strand
CGTGGTGCTGAGCGCCCAATTCAACACATAACGGCTATACCAGTCTATGATCGCCATCAGATACACGAATCCCCTCTCCAAACGAATATAGGTAATATCTGTGCTCCAAACCTGATTGCACCGATCGATAATCAGTCCTCTCAGCAGGTAAGG
>MAXM01000307.1 GCA_001751015.1 Desulfobacterales bacterium C00003106 | reverse complement strand
TTTCAATAAGTTGTAGAATTTTCAAGGCGTAGCATTATAGAACATTTCAGAATCTACCACTCCTTAGGCATGAAACCCTTGTCGTTCAATATCCGTACTGTATCTCCTGTCTGAGCAATCACAAACAGACCTCTCTTGTATGCAAACCTGTCAGTCCCCTCATCAATCACAATGCCCGCAACGGCTCCGATGACCTTGCGGTCTGCATACTTTGGGAAAAGCGACTTGATTTTGTTTATCGACTCTATATGATCTTTTACATCACACCAAGAGTGCTCTTGGCCTCAAGACTGCGTAATCACCGTTTTGCCAGGAATGTCTATTTCGATCTAATCCCCGTGCTTGTGCTTCCCTGCCCTCTGATATACCGTATCAACCTCTATTCCGCTTCCATAAAACCTCCCGTCTTCAGCTTTCTTTTCTGTTGAGCAGTTCTATGCACCGAGTTCGATCAATCTTACCGCTGGCGCTCTTGGGAAGGGCTTTAATGAGCTTGACATGGCTCGGGACTTTGTATCTTGGCAGCATCTCGGCGCAGTAGTTCAAGACCACGTTTTCGGAACAGGTATCAGTCCTTGGGGCTGCAAGGGCAACGAGCTTGTAGCCAAGCAGCGCGTCAGGTACACCCAGGACTATTGCTTCCATCAAGAGTTCAGACTTCATGAGGACATCATCAATCTCCTGTGGATTGATCCTGTGTCCACCGACCTTCAGCAAGTAATCCTTCCGGCCTGATACGAAATAATAGCCGTCATTATCGCGGTATCCAAAATCGCCTGTATGGTAACCATTTTCGTCTATGACCTTTGCTGTGGCTCCGGGATCTTTCCAGTAACCCAGCATGATGTTGGCGCCAGTGGCTACAATCTCACCGGTCTTGTCAGGTAGGACCTCCCGGGCTTTTGCGTCAATAACGCTAAGGCTCACGCCGGGAATGGGTTTGCCGATGGAACCCATTTTATCGGAAAACCTTTCAGGGTCAAGGTAGGTGAGCCGTGCTGACGCCTCTGTGGCCCCGTACATGATATAGATCCGGGTATGCGCAGGCAATACGTTCCGCAATTGTTCCTTGATTACACGGGACATGTGGCCGCCTGCCTGGGAGCAGTAGCGCAGGCTGTTGAGTTTCCCCCTGTAACTGGCCAGGGGAGAACGGTGACGAAGATGGGCATAGGTGGAGGGGACTCCTGCGAAGCCGGTGACCGCCTCGTCAACCATCTGCTTGAGGACTGCGGCTGTAAAGGCAAACTTATTGTTAATCACCACGGTTGCGCCCACGGCAAAGTGCGTGTTCAGCAGGGATTTACCCATCACATAGAAAAAGGGCAGCACGACCATCTGAATGTCTGAACTTGTGAGATGCAGGTACTGACAGATAGAATGGGTGTTTACCACGATATTTCTGTGCGACAGCATCACTCCCTTTGGTTTGCCGGTTGAACCGGAAGTATAGATAATGCCGGCCAGGGATGTCTCCTCAATCGGCACATTGGGATTGGACAATGGTTTGATACCAATAAGGTCTTCCAATTGAAAAATGGAATAGGCTTCAGAAGTCCATTTGAGCTTTGGGCTCTTGAGGATTAAGGACTGAATTCCCGAGCCATGGAGGTCTGTGGCCTTAAGGAGCCTTTCGAACCTGAAGGATGAGATAATGACCTTTGGCTCCAGTTCTTCCAGGATAGGTCTCAAACCCTCGGGTTTCAGGTCGGAACTAAGGGGGACTGCCACTCCCCCTGCCTTGAGGATGGCGTAATAGCTGATCACGTATTCGGGGCAGTTTTCAAGAATCAAGCAAACTCGATCACCCTGGATAACCCCCTGATTTAAGAGACATCGCGCCAGGTGATTGGCCTGAGAATTAAGCTCGGCGTAAGTGGGCCTGGCTTTCTCGTGGATCAGGGCAGTCTTGTCCGGAAAGGATTGCGCGCTTTCCTCAAGAAAGTGATGGATAAGAATTTGCGTGTTGGAAATCATTTGGGTGCAGTTAGGAACTCGGAAATGAATAATTCAGACAGGATTACAGAAT
>MAXM01000306.1:185-2652 GCA_001751015.1 Desulfobacterales bacterium C00003106 | reverse complement strand
GGTACACCCGCAGCAATGGATACGACAATCTTTCTCCTGCTTACGGTATATGCCGGGTTATTTGCGATCGCTTCAAGGACTCCATCCATGTGCTGTGGTTTTACTGCAAGCAGGATCAGGTCGGATCGCGCAAATACGGAGATATTATCCTCTATTGTCTCGATTCCGAATTTTTCCGCCATATAACCGCGCCTGCTTTCGCTTACATCGCTTGCAAGGAGATGTTCCGGTCTGGAAAGCCCGGACCGCAATAACCCGCTTATAATTGCTTCAGCCATATTCCCGGCCCCGATAAAACCTGTATTCCCGTTCAGTTCCGACATCCTTTATCTCCTATTGGAACAATCAAGGTCCTCTTCGATTATTGCGCCCGCACCCGTCTTGAACGCCTACAGCAATTCCTTCATGACTGCATCGTGCAGAATCGGTCTGAATGCCTTGATCCTCTCATTTTTCCTTGTTGGGTGGATTCTGTTGGTCAGTAAAATTACGATAATCGAACGCCTGAGGTCAATCCAGAACGATGTGCCTGTGTAACCCAGGTGCCCCACGGTGGACTCAGAGAAATACCGCCCGCTGCTCGACCCCGGTTGTGTGGGAGTGTCAAAACCAAGCGCCCCTCCGAGAGGTTGATGTTTAAAAAAGGCTCTCACTGTCTCTGGTCGAAATAACCCGATCTTCGGCCTTTTGAGACAGGTGTTCAAGAGCTCGGAAAGAAGCTTGTGAACATCGGCGGCGGTGCCGAAGAGTCCTGCGTGCCCGGCTACGCCGCGCAAGCAATAGGCATTGTCATCATGCACCTTTCCTTCCAGCAGCTTTTTTCTCCAGTCACAGACCTCTGTGGCGGCAAAATCCCTGACAGGTCGCTCTGTTTCCGGGTTCAGGGGCAGAAAAAAAATGTCTTCAAGCCCTAATACCTTGTAAATAATCTTTTCTACAAAAATATTCAAGGGTATTGTTGTAACAACCTCGATGGCCCATCCGAGAATCATAAACCCGATATCGCTGTAAACTCTTTTCGTGCCAGGCGCTGCAACCAGCCGCTCTGTCAGGAGCATTTCCTGCAGCCGTTCCTTCCGGTATCTGCGAGGAACGGTCATGAGGGTCTTGTAGTAAGGCCTGTAGTCCGGAAGCCCTGAACTGTGTGCGAGAAGCTGTCGGATAGTGATCCGTTCTTTGCCCGTACCCCGGAAGGCTGGAATAATCGCGCCTATTTCCTGGTCAAGAGAGAGGCTGCCGTCCTGAAACAGTATCATTGCCCCAAGCGTAGTCGCCAATGGCTTGGTAAGGGAGGCCAGATCAAAGAAGGTTTCCTGCGTCATTGGTTTTTTCGGATGAATCCGGGCCACTCCATAGGCGTCAAAGAGAACCAGCCGTCCTTCCATTGAAACAAGGAGAACAGCGCCCGGGAATATCCCCTCCGACAAGGCGCGGTTCATCAAGTGTTTTGTTTTTTCCATCATGACGCTTCGAAACCACAGGTTTGTAATTTCCGAATCCCTAACCCGATTTATTCATTTGAAAAAGCCGCCATATCATGAGACCTGCAAAAGTCTTGACACCCGGACTAAGGTTATATAGTGTTAATTCAGGGAAGATGCTCTTTCCCAATGGGCGTCCTACGCAATTGAGCGGCTTGCTGATCTGTTCTGGTCGCCCACGCGACCTTGAAAATAAACTGACGGAAGGTATCTTTTTATGGGTTTTTTCAGCAGAACAGATGTTATACACATGATATTGAATTCCGGGCCGATGGTCCAGTTTATTCTTTTCCTCCTCCTTTCACTTTCCGTTGTCTCCTGGGCCATAGTATTTACAAAGTATACCTACTTCAAGAAGGCTCAAAAGGAGTCGAACCGTTTCATTGACGTGTTCTGGAAAAGCAGCGATCTTACGAGTGTCCTGAAAGAGGCAAAGAATATGAGATTCAGTCCTGTTGCAAGGACCTTTCGCGTCGGTTACAGGGAATGGGCGAGATCATACAAGGTCACGTCAAAAAAATCGTCCGCAGATATCGGTTCCGGCATCCAGGCCAGGCAGACAAAAAATGTGACAGTAAATAATGTCAACAGGGCGCTGAAGAGGTCGGTCAACGTGGAACTGACGCGCCTGAACCGCCTGCTTGCCTTCCTGGCCACGACGGGCAACACAGCGCCTTTTATAGGCCTTTTCGGAACAGTATGGGGTATAATGAATGCGTTTCACGGGATCGGCATCAAGGGGTCGGCCAATCTGGCGACAGTGGCCCCCGGAATCTCCGAGGCCCTTATAGCAACTGCGGCAGGATTGGCTGCGGCCATCCCGGCAGTGGTGGCATTTAACTATTTTACAAACAGAATAGGCATGATGGAATCCGAACTGTCCAATTTTTCGACAGATTTCCTCAGTCTGATCGAGAGAAATACGGCCATGTCACTATAGGGTCTCGGCAAAAAATAACTTGGTAGAATTTGCGCCCGAATTTGCC
>MAXM01000306.1:0-155 GCA_001751015.1 Desulfobacterales bacterium C00003106 | reverse complement strand
TTATTTTTTGCCGAGCCCTATGTGCGGAAACAGACTATGACAGGCTCAAACGATAATAGAAACCTTATGTCGGACATCAATGTTACGCCCTTTGTGGACGTAATGCTCGTTTTGCTGATTATCTTTATGGTTGCCGCTCCCATGATGATGCAGGG
>MAXM01000305.1 GCA_001751015.1 Desulfobacterales bacterium C00003106 | reverse complement strand
GGCCTGTTGGATCTAACTTAGGCTTCATGGCCGCGATCTGCGGCAGGCACATTACGAAGTATCATAGGTATCAATTAATTGTTCCAGAGGTTGAGTCCGGATGCCATAGAACAAGGCCATGTAAATCGCCTTCATTGATTCAACCAAATAATTGTTCAACCCCTTGATATAACAGGATCCAACCGAGTTTTGTAATAATAGATATTTTCTATTTTCTAATTTCAATGTTCCATGAACGGTTACGTTTTGTTTTATCTGGTTGTCTTTTTCGTAACATTCTGGTATTTGATATAAAAGTTTGTGTCCAAAAAAGGTGGAAAACAATAATCTTAGGGGGTAATCGTTTGATGGAACAGTTGGAAGGTAACCACACAACAGAAGAAGAAGAGATGTCAGAACAGATGCAGGAGACTGATCCGGAACAGGAAATGATGGAAGATGATTCGCAGACTGACATGGCGGAAGCACTCGATGAGTTTGATACGGATTTTCTGGACAGCGAGGACGAGGACGAGGACGACGACGACTATGATAACAATCTAATGGCCAAGTACTTGGATGAAAGCATGAAACATATCCAGGAAGGCGAGGTCATGCCGGGCAAGGTCGTCAAGGTTGAAAAGGACTATATCCTCGTAGATGTCGGCTACAAGTCAGAAGGACAGATCAACATCAGGGAGTTTCGGGACAAGGACGGCGAAGTGCATGTTGCAGTCGGGGACACTGTGGACGTGTTGCTTGAAAGATGGAAAGAAGACGAGGGCACTATTTCCCTTTCCAAGGAAAAAGCCGCCAAGATGAAGGTCTGGGACGAGATCAAGAATGCGTACGAAACCGACAGCGTCATTAAGGGGGTTATTGTCAATCGAGTCAGGGGCGGTTTGTCCGTTGATATCGGCATGGAGGCATTCCTGCCTGGTTCGCAGGTGGATATTCGGCCCATCCGAAATTTTGATCAACTGATTGGGAAGACCTTTGATTTCAAGATACTGAAATACAGCAAGAAGAGAAACAATATTGTATTGTCGAGAAGGGTCATTCTTGAAAAAGACCGCGAAGAACACAGAAAGACGACACTTGAGAACCTTCATGAAGGCAAGGTCATGAAAGGTATCGTCAAAAACATCACTGAATACGGCATCTTCATAGACCTCGGGGGAATAGACGGACTTCTCCACATTACTGACATGTCATGGGGACGAGTCGCCCATCCTTCTGATATGGTTTCTATTGCCGATGAAATTGAGGTAAAGGTTCTCAGTTTTGATCTTGAGCGGGAACGCGTCTCTTTGGGAATGAAACAACTTGTGCCGGACCCGTGGACTACTGCCGATGAACGATATCCCGTAGGTTCAAGGGCGACCGGCAAGGTCATAAGCCTGACCGACTATGGTGCGTTTGTGGAATTGGAAAAGGGTGTCGAGGGATTGATACACGTTTCCGAGATGTCCTGGACACAGAAGGTGCGACACCCGTCGAAGATGGTCTCGATAGGCGACATGGTGGAGATCGTAATCCTTAATATCGATACTGACAGAAGAAGAGTCTCTCTCGGCATGAAGCAGGTTACTCCTAATCCGTGGGAGCTTGTGTCGGAAAACTATCCGGTAGGAACAGTCATAGAGGGTGAGGTCAAGAATATCACTGACTTCGGTCTGTTCATAGGGATTGAAGAAGGGATAGACGGCCTGGTTCATATCTCTGATATCTCATGGACCAAGCGTATCAAACACCCGTCAGAGCTCTATAAAAAGGGTGACAAGGTCCGTGCGACAGTCCTGAATATCGATAAGGACAATGAACGTTTTTCTCTTGGCATAAAACAACTCGCAATGGATCCGTGGCAGACAATCCCTGATCGCTATCATGTGGGGACCAAGGTTGCGGGTACGGTTACCAATGTTACGGATTTTGGCGTCTTCCTGGAACTTGAAGAGGGTATCGAAGGTCTTATTCATGTTTCAGAGGTCTCAAGGGAAAAACTGAAAACACCTGTCGGGAAATTCAATGTGGGTGACCCGTTGTCAGCAAAAGTCGTAAACGTGAGTAGCAAGGACCGGAGAATAGGTCTTTCTCTCAAGAGACTCGACGAGGGTGTGACTGAGAGCTACCATGAATACATGAACAACAGCAAGGGAGCCACATCCAGTTTCGGAGAGTTGCTGAAAGAGAATCTCAAAGAAAAGCTGATCAACCATGAAGCAATCTCGGAATCATCCGAGACTCCATCAAAGGAAAATGAGGCAGACGTATAGATGTTTATTAGAAGACATCCTTTTATTTTTTCATTCCTGATAGTCATCATTGTGACCATCTCTCTTTTTGCGGCGGTTGTTTTTTTTCTGATAAGCGGCAAGGATTCTGCCTTTGAGTTCGGTGACAGGGTTGGGGTTGTCGAACTCAAAGGAATTATTACGGATGCCAGACCCACGGTAAAGCAGCTAAAGGAATTTCGCAAAGACGAAAGTGTCAAGGCTATTGTCCTCAGGATAGATTCCCCGGGCGGCGCGGTCGCCCCATCCCAGGAGATCTATGATGAGGTGGCCAGGACTGTACCCCTCAAAAAAGTAGTGGTTTCCATGGGCTCTGTTGCAGCTTCAGGCGGATACTATATAGCAGCGGCGGCCGATCATATCATGGCGAATCCCGGAACAATCACCGGAAGTATCGGCGTTGTCATGGAATTCCCCAACATAGAGGAGCTGGTAAAAAAGATAGGTTTCAATACCGAGGTCATCAAGAGCGGTTCTTATAAGGATATCGGGTCACCTTTACGAAAGATGTCATCGTCGGAACGGGAGCTTCTTCAGGGGGTTATCGACAGTGTCTATCACCAGTTCGTGAATGCCGTGGCGCATAGCCGACAGATACCAGTCGAGAAGGTAACGGCAATTGCAGATGGCCGTATTTTTTCGGGAGAACAGGCAAAAGAGATCGGACTGGTCGACAGCCTGGGAGGATTGGAAGACGCCGTTGCCATGGCAGGGAAAGCAGGAGGTATCAAAGGAGATCCGGTTGTTATCTATCCAAAAAAGAAGCGATTCTCGTTGTTGGAATTTCTGTTGGGTCGGTCTGTAGAGGAATTGATTAATACCGTCTCCGGCATTCCGTTCTGGTGGTTGAGCAGCAGCTTGAAATAGCGAGTTATTGAATGGGGTTCAATGGTCAAGAGCGAACTCATAACAGCCGTTGCCCGGGCGCATCCGGGCATCTACAAGAATGACATCACAGAGGTCGTGGAAACCATATTCAAGGAAATGGGCAATGCCCTGATGCGGGGCGAGACGATTGACCTCCGAAGATTCGGTTCGTTTAGGGTCACAACTCGCAGACCTGTGAGTGGGAAAAACCCGAAGACAGGCAAACCCATGGAAGTCCCGGCCCACTGGCAAGTGCGCTTCAAACTGTCCAATGTCTTAAAGGCTCTGATCAATACAGCCGTATGAGATCAATTATTCAAATTTTTCTTAAATCCTCAAACTGCTCACATCCCCCAAACCTTCCCGTATGACTTCAGGGATATCATCCATCAAGGAAACAATACTGGAAGGCTGCCCCGGCACCGATCCTCCATCTATAACCACGTCTATGCGGCTGCCAAAAAAATCATGAATCAAAGACGGATCGAAGAATACTTTTCCGTCCGGAGTAGAGGCTGTTGTGTTGAGCACGGGATTGCCAAAGGCCTTCACCAAGTCTATACAGATTCTACTGTCCGGCACCCGGATACCGGCTGTCTTGCGTTTTGTCAACATGATTTTGGGAACCATCTTTGATCCGGCCAGGATAAACGTGTACGGTCCGGGAAGAAGACGCCTCATGTTTTTGTATGCATAATTGGAGACTTTGGCATAACTGCTGATGTGCTTTAGATCCGAGCATAGAAAGCTGAAGGGCTTCGTTGGTTTCTGCTCCTTGAGTCTGTATATCTTTTGAATCGTTTGCTTGTTGAATATATCGCATCCTATCCCGTAATGGGTATCCGTAGGATAGGCTATAATTCCTCCCCTTCTTAGAACAGATACGACCTCATCAATCAGGCGCTGCTGCGGATTTATGGGATTTACTTTAAGTAACATTGTCGAAGATTCTCGTGCTCCATCAGGAGGTTCCTTGATAAAACAACTATAAATATAAACATAGATTTTCCAACCGCGTATTGTCAAGTTGTTTCTGTAGCCCAAACAGCCTGACAAGCAAACGAGTCAAATAAACCATTGCAACGTATTTTCCCTTTTGTTATGTATTCTCTCAAGAGACACGCTCAAGAGACGCTCTGATATCTGTTTTCAAAAAAAACTATTCAGCCACAGATTCACACAGATGAACGCAGATAGGTTTAAATACAAAAAAATCACAGATATTATTCTTGGAAGTTTGTAGCTGTTTAGGTGGTTAGGCAAAAGGCTGAAG
>MAXM01000304.1 GCA_001751015.1 Desulfobacterales bacterium C00003106 | reverse complement strand
ATCCACGTTATCTATATTCCTAAGGGGAGAATCATGTTGCAGGGAAAAAAGGTCATAGTGTTTGGTGAACGAGATGATATTTCCGGTAATATCGTCAGCAACTGTCTCAAGGGCGCCGGCGCCGAGGTGATCTACGAGAATACCGCCTGCTTTGTCTGAACATCGGCAGGTGCCGTAGGGCTTACGGTCCAGGATGACGTGAAACACTTGGCAGAACAATTTCAAGGTGAAGAGTTGCTGGTGGTTTTTGGTATTAACCAGATTGCTACCTTGAAAATCATGGCACAGACCTTCCGTTACGGAGATCCGAGTTTTGCCGGTCCCCTTGCCGGAATCCCGCTGGGGATAAAAAGTTATCACATATTGGAGCTTGTTGAATTCATTCCCGAGGAGGTATGGAGTCGGGAGATGGAAATGTATGAGCTCGAGATCGAAGAAGAGGAGCAGGAGGATATTCGCAAGGTGATGGAGGCAAGTCGAGCGTAAATTGGATGAAAATTCTAATTATTCAAGGTACCCGAAAGAGCAGCCCATTTCAAAGTTGGGGCAAACAGATACTCTGCGCGATCCGGCAAGCCGGGCTTGGAGTTACGATGACATGGCAGTTGCGTTTTGTGAGAATTAGAAAACGGTCTGCTCGTGAATTGCGGTGGAGAGGGCAGCAAGGGCCTTGTTGAGCAGTTCTTTGCGCAGAGCTCGCTCCTCCTCCGGGAGTCTTGAGGGATCGCCAAAGGGGTGGGGGATTGCAATGGTTGGAACAATACGGTTGGCTCCCACGGTTTTAGAGATGGGAACAATGGAGCATGTATGGACTACCGGCAGCCCAAGCCTTTCGATTTCTTTGGCCATCGTTGCCCCGCAACGAGTGCAGGTGCCTCAGGTGGAGGTCAGAATAACCCCCTGGACCCCATCGGCCACCAGGATTTTTCCGATCTCCCTGCCGAATTCTACGGCCCTGGCAACCGATGTGGCGTTGCCCACCGTTGCGTAATAGTAGGGGTAAAGGGAAGCAAAGAGTTTTTCATCAAGCAGTTCGCAAAGACCATCCAGGGGTAAGACCCGGTTTGGGTCTTGATTGGCATAAGTCGGATCATAGCCACCGTGGATGGATTGATGGGTTTGAGGCGTGAGGGCCCTCAGGTTCTTGATAGGGTAGCAGCCGTAATGGCTGGCGCTGGCCGACTCAATTCGGTCCGGATTGCCCCGGGGGACGATCCCGCCCGAGGTGACAAGAGCAATTTTTGCCCGAGACATATCGCTAACAGGGGGAGCAGGCGTGACCCGGTCAAAGATGGGCATACTGTATTCGGTATGGAAGGAATCTCCCCGCAGCTTTTGCAGAAGCAGGTCAACTGCTCTCTCTGCCCCTGATTTTCCGGCAAAATAGTTTTGTCGACGTCCCCGGGGAATATAGCCATCTGTTTTCGGGTCTAACTGTCTCCCTTTGACGAGCTTTTTGGCCAGGCGGGCCATCTGCTCCAGGCCCTTTTCCATACCCATGACATCTTTGCTGGTGGCGACGATGAACAGCTCTTTTTTATATTCATTCACCGCCGGGTTTTCAGGATACATAGCGGTTACAGCCGGGAAATTAAACTCTTTTTTTATGGCCGTACAAATGGCGCCGCAACCAAGGCCGTAGCGTCCGGCATTAAAAGCAGGCCCGGCAAGGAGAAAATTCGGTTCTTCAGGATCGCTGGTAAAGGAATTGCGAAGCAGCTGTACAATCTCTTCCACCGCTGATTCGGTATGTCCTGCAATATAATTATCGCCAAAGACAATGGTCTTTATCACCTTCAGGTTGGGAACGGCTTTTTGGAGAAGAAGGCCAGGCCCAAGCGGGCCTTGAAAAAGAGCAGGATTGACATTGGCTTTATCTTCTCCACCCAGGCCGCCAAAAAATTGGTTAAGGCAGAGGATTATCCGGTATTCTTTACCCATNNGGACTATCCGGTATTCTTTACCCATGTTCACACCTCCCTGCAGGATAGCTTCTGGTTGCCGAGTTCGTTGGTTGCTCCGATAATCCCCTGGAGTTCAATCTCGAGACTGCCGTCTTCCTGCAGGCTTTGGGGGTAGGCTCCTGTCAGCTGGCTCAGATCTTTTATGGGACCGAGCAGGGTTTTCATCGGAGGCAGGAGAATCTTTTCATTGGCATTGCCAACCGATATGACAGCGTCTGCTTCCTTGCAGCTGTCGGCAGTGGACTGGGACCAGCCGTCTGCACCGGCAAATTCGTCGGTAAGAGCGACTGTCTTGATTCCCTGCCGTTCACACCCCCTGATCAGCATCATCTGATCGGCATCCGGATTGCCAAAACCTTCCTTGGAAAGGATCGCCCCGTCAACATCCATCTCTTCGAGCAGTTTCACGACCTTTCTCGCCGATTTCTCTTTGTCGGCGAGTCTCACCGGCTCACTGGCCAGTACTACCCCGACAAAGGAGAGATCTCGGTCATGTCTGTCAAGGAGTTCAAAGAGAATCGGGTTGTTCTGATGATGCCAGGTGGTGTTTTTATCGCAGGCCGAGACACAGTTGCCGGAGCAGAGAGCCCCGTCGAGAAGCAGTTGCGGAGCGATTTTTCTGGGGAGTTGAGTTTTTGCGTTTTTACCCAGTAAGTAGGAGTCATGCAAGAGCCCCTGGGTGAGAAGCGGGTAAATATAAGCGATACGGGGAAGACTGGAGTTTGTTGATTGGTCTTCAGGCCGGGAAAACTCCTTCATCCTATCCGGTGTGATTTCACGGGCCGATTTTCCAAGAAAGGCGGCGGCCCTCAGTCCCGTATTTCTCACGCACTCTTCGTGTTGATAAGGCGTCAGGCCATCGATCACATCAATCTCAAGAACCACATTCATGGTTTGCGAAAATGGGGAATAGGGTACCCCTGGTCCCTGCATGTCGATTATCCCTTCCTGGAAGCCGACGATTTTTCCGCAGGTAACAACCGCGACATTATCCAATACCAATCTTGTTCCTCGTCCTGCTTGCGCCCCTGATACCTTGTGCCATGGTTGAATGACATCTTTAACGCAGAGTATCCGGGTGGAATCTCCTGGCTTGGCAAGACTGATATTGACCTTGGTGATTCTATTTTCTTTTGCAAGCAGGAACTCTTGCAGCGCTCTCTTTTCTATGGTGAGTCGTTTGTTGTTTATGGATGTCTGCTCTCCAAAGGTGATGTTGTTGATTTGCAGCTCTCCTCTGCTGAACATGGGGTTTTGAGCTCCTCT
>MAXM01000303.1 GCA_001751015.1 Desulfobacterales bacterium C00003106 | reverse complement strand
AAATTAAGTGTAGTCAGTAATTGCACACCAACATTTCAAAAATCTATTTTGAAATCAATAGGTTACTGTTGTTTTGCTTGGGGAATTTCAGTATAGTAATTTACGAGGTCTGAATATAATAACAAAAAAGCATCAGGATGCCGGAAAAGGAAGCAATTGTGGGAAAAATGGAACCTGTTATTGATAGCCACGCCCATTTGGATGAACTGGAAGACCCGGATGGCGCTGTTGCGGAGGCAAAAGATGCCGGCGTGTCCGCCGTTGTCGCAGTGGGTCAGGATATGGAATCAAACAGAAAGACCATGGAAATAGCCGGGCGTTTTCCCGGTTACGTTTTTTGCGCGGCAGGATACCACCCCTGGCGAATCACGAAGGAAGAAACAGAAGCTACCCTTGCCGAGATTGACCGGGACCTCAAGGATTGCGTGGCCCTTGGCGAGATCGGACTTGATTACAAGGCAAAAGTAAAAAAGAAGCTCCAAAAAGAGGTTTTCCTGCAACTTCTTGAAATCGCCGCAACACACAACAAGCCGGTCATAGTCCATTCCCGGTATTCTCACGAGACAACTCACGCAATGGTGAAAGAGCGTGGCCTTAAAAAAGCGGTCTTTCACTGGTATACCGGCCCACTCGATATCCTTGAAGCGATTGTATCCGACGGATACTACGTGTCTGCGACACCCGCTCTTTTGTATAACCCATATCACAGCAAGGCAATGGCCTTCGCTCCGCTTGCCAGTATCGTGATCGAGACAGATACCCCGGTGACCTACCAGGGGCTTTCTGCACGGCCTGTGCATGTGCGTATCACCTTGCGGGAACTTGCGCGGGTGAAAGGAGTATCCGAAGAGGAAGTGGCGCGGGAAACAACCTTGAATGCAAAAAGGTTATACGGGCTGGATCAGGGACAGGTCACCCTTTAAGCGTTGTTCTCACAATACGGAACAAGTCGGACAGTGAATACGGCTTTTGGAGAAATAGATGTCCTCCTTCGCGAATCGTATGCCAGTCGGATTTTTCGTCGCTGTATCCGCTTGTGAACAGGACCTTCATCCCCGGTTTCACCTTTAGAAGTCGTTTAACAAATTCCGGCCCTCTTTCGCCGGGCAAGATCACATCCGTGAAAACAAGATCAAAATTCCCTTCCTCTTTCTGAAAGATATCCATCGCCTCCTTTGCATTCGCTGCGGCAAATACGACATACCCGTTCCTGGAAAGCGCTTTTGAAACAAGCCGCCTGACGGCCTCCTCGTCTTCTACGAGAAGAACCCGCTCGCCTTTGCCCCGGATTGGTTCTACGGGGGCGGGTGTTTTCTGTATTTCTTCCGCTTTCATGGAAACGGCGGGCAGATATATGTTAAAAACCGTCCCGTTCCCCGGAGAGCTTTCCACATCGATCCATCCATCGTGCTTTTTGACGATGCCATACACGACTGAAAGGCCCATGCCGGTTCCTTTCCCAAGCTCTTTAGTGGTAAAGAAGGGATCGAAGATGCGTTCAATGACGGCCCGATTCATGCCTTCCCCCGTATCTCTGACAGACAGGCTGATGAACTCACCGGGGCGTGACTTCTTGTTGAGGCAGCAATATTCCTCGTCAAGACACACATTATGTGTCTCAATGGCAATCTTTCCGCCATACGGCATGGCGTCCCGTGCGTTGACCACGAGATTAGTGATTGTCTGCTCCATAGTCCCGGCGTCCCCCTTGATCGTCCACAGTTCGGGATCAAGATCGGTGCTCAGGGAGATATCCTCCCCTATGAGACGATGCAGCATTTTTGTGAGATCCTGAATTGTTCTGTTGAGTCCGAGGAACATCATTTCCATTGGCTGTCGCCGACTGAACAGAAGGAGTTGACGGGTCAGGTTGGCGGCGCGTATCGAGGCCTTCAGTATCTCGGTCAGGTTTCGATGCAGGATGTCATCTTCCGCAACAGCCATCAATGAGATGTCGGTATATCCCTGAATAGCCGTAAGTATGTTGTTGAAATCATGAGCCACGCCGCCGGCAAGCGTCCCGATGGCCTCCATCTTCTGGCTATGGCGAAACTGCTCCTCTAAGCGCTTATGCTCAGTGATGTTGGTAGAGCTTTCGATCATTTTTACAAGATCCCCTCTGTCATTAAAGACTGGTGTGCATGAAACCAGAAAATGGCCTCCGAGCGCTTTGATCTCTCTTTCCACGGGCACGTGACTCCCGGTGTTGATTATCTGCATGGCCGGGCAGTTTCTGACCGGTTGTTCTGTTTGATGAAAAACCTTGTAACACTTGCTGCCGAGGAGTTGATTTCTCGGTTTTCCGGCCTCCATTATGATAGCGCGGTTGGCATCGATGATGTTGAATCTTGAGTCGATGATTATTGTTCCGTTACCGAGCGCCTGGAAGATCTCTTCGCGGTCTTTACTCAAACGGCAGAGTTTTTCCTCTGCCTGCTTCTGCAGCTTTTCCATCTCCATATTGTGGAGAGCAAGCGCGATGTCATCGGCCACCTCTTTCAACAGGGCCTTTTCCTCTTCGTCGGCAAGTATGTAAGGTGTAAACAATATGGCAAGCAGCCCGAAAAGTCGGTCAGCGTGTTTGATACAGATAATTACGGCTTCTTTACTGGTGTGGGCGTTCTTGAAGAAGCAATCTCCGCACTCCCTGGATCTATCAACGACCACGAGATTTTTCTTTTGTGCAAGGGCGTTTCTGATGCAGGGGGAATAATCGCCATCTATTACGTGTTCGCTGAGATTAGATACCTTTCTACTGAAACCGGAACCCACGACCTTGGCAAACGTTTTATCGTTTTCGGAGAATCCAAGCCATGTAGCAT
>MAXM01000302.1:3641-3905 GCA_001751015.1 Desulfobacterales bacterium C00003106 | reverse complement strand
ATATTGGTATGTTTTTTTTAAAGTGCGAAAGTCGGGCTAAAGCTGTGATGCATAGTTGCGGAAGTTATTTCGTCCCCGTTCCTAAGAAGCAAGGAGGGGTCAGTGATCGATGAAAGCTCAATGGCGGGATGTGTAAACCGTGCAGAGAAAAGCCCCGCCATGGAGTTAAGCAGTCATAAAAATTGAATAACAGCTTTTGCAGAAAATAACAACATATTTTTGTAACTGGTACTGTTCAGGTTAAAGGCTGAAGCTCCCTGAAAG
>MAXM01000302.1:0-3546 GCA_001751015.1 Desulfobacterales bacterium C00003106 | reverse complement strand
TGATCAGGGTTGGGCCAGATTCCTGATCCGTGCCTCCATTGCTTCTATCAGCGGGTTCAATGTCCCTGGGTTTCTGGCTGAAACAGCTATCGCATCGATCTGACTGCATTGTGTTTCTGCAAAATCTTTACTGACAAGATCCGCCTTGTTCAGGACCTTTAGGGTCGTGATTGCATTCAAGTCAAGTGATTCAACTATCTGTTCCACTGACTTCATCTGCTGTTTGAGCCTGGGGCTGCTGATATCAATTACATGAAGAAGGAGGTCCGCGTCTTTCAGTTCTTCAAATGTGGCCCTGAATGCCGTGACAAGGTCTTTGGGGAGATCTCTGATAAAGCCGACGGTGTCGGTGATGATCGCCTCTGTATCACGCGGAAATCTCAATCGCCTGCTCGTAGGGTCGAGGGTGGCGAAGAGGCGATTTTCAGTTAGAATCTTGCTCTTTGTGAGGGTATTTAAAAGCGTGGATTTTCCCACATTAGTATAACCGATAATGGAAATAATGGGAAGTCCTTGCTTCTTTCGTTTAGCCCTGCGCTGGGCCCGCTGTTTCCTGACAGTCGCGAGTTCCTTCTCCAGCCGCCTGATCCGGTCATGCGCACGTCGTCTGTTGATTTCGAGTTTTGTCTCACCAGGTCCCCTTCCGCCGATACCCCCGGTCAGTCTCGACATGGCCGTATTTTTTTCTATCAGGCGTGGCAGGAGATATTTGAGCTGGGCGAGTTCCACCTGTATCTTTCCCTCACGTGTATGCGCCCTTCGCGCAAAGATATCGAGGATCAACTGGGTCCTGTCCACGACCCTCATTTCGGTAGTGTCCGTGATGGAACGAACCTGGGAGGAGTTAAGATTCTGGTCAAATATCAAGAGGTTGGCGTCGCTTTGAAGGGCAAGTATCACCAATTCGCTCAGTTTTCCCTTTCCGAGCATAAACCTCGGATCCGCCTTCCGGTACTGGATCAGCGTATCAACGATGTGAGTCCCGCTCGAACGCGCAAGTTCTTTCAGTTCTTCCATCGATTCCGTGGCGGTTCCTTTGGGGTCAGTTGTCACGCTTATCAGGATCGCCCTGTCCGCTGCGTCTATTTTCCGTGTCGAGGCCTTTTTCGCGAATTCTTCTTCAAGGGAAAGGATCAATCTCAGGCAATCGATATCGAGATTTCCGTATGGCGCCGGCGGGAGGACCTCCCAGTTTACATTGTTTGAGCCCTCAGGCAGAAGGTGTGCGGAATATACGGTGTCCGGCATCCCGTTTTTCGAGACCCCAAGAGCACAAATCAGGTCAAGCCGGAGAAACGCCAGGTCCATCATGTCGTCTTCGGTGAGAGACTCGTTTTTGAGATGTGTGTGAATCAGGCGCAGACCCTTGAGACGGCCTTTTCCGATGCGGTATTTATGGATCTCATCGGGGAGCAAAATCTGCTGGTCTCTGCCAACAATTACATATTGCGTAATTCCCTTTCGATCAATCAATATACCGACCTGACGGCCTGTTTCTCTTGACAGGCTGGATATTGCGCGGGCCAGTTCAGGTGAAACAAGATACTCAGGGAGGGTTTTGCGGCGATATAGATTCTGGAGGCGGCGGATCTGATCACCCTTGAGACCGCCGATATTACCATAAAGTTTTATGGCCTGTTCCTTTCCCGGGTCACGAAGCCGTTCCCATAATGATATTCCTGAAGGTGGTGTTATTGACCTCGGTGTTGTACAACGTGTTCAGTGCGTAAAGAGTCTTGTATTCATCTTCGGGCGGAATTATGAAACCGGGTATAGGCCTGGTCTGCAGGAACCCGTTCGAAGACGGCAGTGTCCCTCTCTTCACATACCGGTCATGATTCATTTTGTCTCCAAGAAATAAGAGCATTTCTATCATGTTCCCAAATAGACTTTCCGAATCGATGTGTTCGATCACCTGAAGAAAGACGCTGTTTACTGTCAGAAGAACCGGCTCTATATCAGCATGCCCGTGATCTTCGCATTTTTTCTTCGAAAAAAAACTCCTGCAGCTAAATGGCCTCACTTCATAGATAAAGCAGGTTCTGTCCGCCTTGTTAAGAAAAGGACAGACGCCTGTTACAGACGGAACTTCTTCTTCCGGCGGCTCAATCTGATTCAGACACTTATCCGCCAGCCCGTTTGTCGTTATGGCAGGCCTGCATATGGTTTTCGCGGGTATAGAGCGCAGAGATTTCATGAAATCAAGTCTGTCTTCTTTGTTCAGCCAATCCAGAATACAATGCGCCTCAATTGCGGTTACAGACACGTTCTGTGTGCAGCACGAGGCACATCCGATTCCGCACACGTTTTCCACACCCTTTGCAAATTTATCGTACGCGGCATAGACGTTTTGTAGCAATACCGTTTTTAATTCAGTATTCATTTCCTGCTCCGGTCTTTTTTTGTAGTTTTGATAAGGAACGGGACGGTTATTCCGTCCCCGTTCCTTATCAAACTCACTATCTCCTAGAACACATGCCATTCATCACACTCCGGACAAAACCAGGTCACTCCGTTGCAGGAAAAGACATTAATTTTTTCCTTCATACATTCCGTGCATACCTGAAAACCGCACTTGCAGGTCCAGCAGAAGCCGGGCTTGGCTCCGCAGAGATGACAGACATATTCCTGTTTTCTTCTTTTTTTGGTTCGGATTTTGGACATGCTTAGGGTTCGCTCAAAAATAAATTTACCTTATCTAAGGCCAATTTGTCGTAGACAAACACCTCTCCGATTGCTTTCATCAGGATAAAAAAAGGTGTACCGCCTACGAATTTCTTGTCTGATTTCATGTGGCGCATTATACTATCTAACATAATATGAGAAGGAATTTCCACCGGAAGCCCATATTGTTTAAGGATATCAATGAGCTTTGTCTCGACATCTCTTCCGATAAACCCCTCGATACGGGACAATCCCGCCGCGGCAGCCATTCCCATAGACACGGCTGCGCCATGGGAGATTTCAAAATCGGAAGCCGCTTCTATCCCGTGCCCGACCGTGTGGCCGAAGTTTAATATCCGCCTCAGGCCGCCCTCCTTTTCGTCTTTTTCAACAACTGCCGCCTTGATCTCACAACACCTCGCAATAAGTCTTGTGATAAGAGACTCATCAAGCTGAAGCACCTCGTCACGACGGAGCCGCAAGGTGTCGAACAGATTCGCATCCCTGATGACCGCATACTTGATCATCTCCGCCAAACCATTCCGAATCTCGGCCTCGGGCAGAAAGCGAAGGAGAGCAGGGTCGATGTAGACCCTTTTGGGCTGGTGAAAGGCCCCCAGCAGGTTCTTGCCGTGTTCGGTGTCTATTGCCGTCTTCCCCCCCACACTGCTGTCGATCTGGGCAAGAAGCGTGGTGGGGACCTGAACATAGGGAATTCCCCGCATATATATTGCGGACGCAAAACCTGCGATATCACCCACAACCCCGCCGCCCAGGGCGATAACGGCAGATCCTCGATCAAGCCCTGACCGGGTCATTCCGGCTGCGATTTTAAGAACCGTCTCTGCGCACTTGGATTCCTCTCCGGCAGCGATGCTGAAA
>MAXM01000301.1:12124-15796 GCA_001751015.1 Desulfobacterales bacterium C00003106 | reverse complement strand
TTATTTAACCGACGAGCAACGCAGCCATGCGGGATGGATCGACGCATGCAAGTGTGTTATTTTTGACCGAGCCCTAAGTTCAGAATGCAAGCCTGTTTCGCGATTCCTACATCCGTGTAGGAATTGTCTCTAATTCTACTTTTTTGTAGGATTGGACTCCGCATTATTCCCGCAGAACAAAACAGATAAAATGCCCATTTTATCTATCACGTCAATTGGTTAACACCCTTCATGCCCACCTTCCGCGCTTATGGCACGATCCTTGATATATAACTCCTGTGAAAAGAGACTTCAGACCTCGTCAACTGGTCGAGTCGAGTAGTTAAGACGATCTCCGAGGCTCAAGAGGAAAATTCGAACAGAGATTCTTACACAGGAGGTGTTAAATGAGAAAGATTGCTATTTACGGCAAAGGTGGAATCGGCAAATCCACGACAACACAGAATACGGTCGCAGGCCTTGCAGAAATGGGAAAGAAAATTATGGTCGTAGGCTGTGACCCAAAAGCCGACTCAACCCGTTTGCTTCTCGGAGGGTTGGCGCAAACAAGCGTCTTGGATACCCTGAGGGAGGAAGGTGAAGACGTGGACCTGGAGACCATCCGCAAGGTCGGCTTTGGCGACATCCTGTGTGTGGAATCCGGCGGTCCCGAGCCCGGTGTAGGCTGCGCCGGCAGAGGGATCATTACGGCTATTAATATGTTGGAGTCCCTGGGCGCCTACGAGGAATCCGAGGGGATCGACTATGCCTTTTATGATGTGCTGGGCGATGTTGTGTGTGGTGGTTTTGCCATGCCCATGCGTCAGGGAAAAGCAAAGGAAATTTATATAGTCTGTTCCGGCGAGATGATGGCCATGTATGCGGCAAACAATATCTGCAAGGCTATTGTGAAATTTGCGGAAGGAGGCGGCATCAGACTGGCCGGTATTATTTGCAACAGCCGTAAAGTCGAGAATGAAGAAGAGATGATCCAGGCATTTGCCGAAAAGTTGGGGACCCATATGATACACTTTGTTCCCAGGGACAATATGGTTCAACAAGCTGAGATTCACAGAAAAACCGTAATCGAATTCGAGCCTGAACATGCTCAGGCGGATGAATACAGGGCCCTTGCAAAAAAGATAGACGCAAACGAGAAGTTCATTATTCCGACCCCGCTTGAGATGCAGGACCTTGAAAAGCTTATTATAGAATATGGCATTGGCGGTTAGCCCGAATGTTTTATGAAGAATAAGCAGAAAGTAACTAAAGCCACACCGAAAAACATAGAAAGGGGACATGAAATGATAATGATCAGATCAATAATAAGACCTGAGAAAGTGGACAATGTGCTTGCGGCACTTATGGATGCAGGATTTCCGGCGGTAACTAAAATGTCCGTTGTAGGCAGGGGTAAGCAGCGGGGAATAAAAATCGGAGAAGTAACCTATGACGAACTACCAAAGGAATTGCTTATTACCGTTGTAAATGATGAGGACAAAGATTTTGTCATACAGACAGTGATGGAAGCAGCAAGAACCGGAAATAAGGGGGCTTTTGGAGACGGAAAAATCTTTATTACTCCTGTGCAGGAATCTTACACGATAAGCTCAGGAATCAAAGAAACATCTTCCGGGAAAACAGAAGAGGTAAAGCTATGAGAGAGGTTATGGCGATTATTCGCATGAATATGATGAACCCGACTAAAAAGGCTCTTGCAGAAGCCGGCATAGGATCAATCACCGCAAGAGACGCTTTGGGAAGAGGAAAGGGTTTGGTCGATCTGAAGCTGCTCAAGGGGGCTGAACAGGGATATGAAGAGGCGATCTCCCAATTAGGTCAGAGCCAGCGTTTAATACCCAAAAGAATACTCTTTATCGTTGTAAAGGAAAAGTTCGTGGAAAAGGCCGTTAAAACAATAATCAAAGTAAACCAGACCGGCAAATCCGGAGATGGCAAAATATTCGTTATACCGGTATCAGATTCCGCATGCGTAAGAACCGGAGAAAGCGGAGACAAAACACTTGATGACTGACAGGAGAGCAAAACATGGAGCCTATGCGTAAAAAAACAACAGGATATGAAGAAAAGACGGATAACTTTCGAGACATAGATCCGGAAAAAGTCAAGCAGGAGATCATGGAGAAATATCCTCCAAAAGTGGCGAGAAAAAGATCAAAGCATTTTGTTGTAAATAAAAAAGTAGACGATGAAAACTATGCTGAAATAGAGGCCAATGTCAGAACTATTCCCGGGATTATATCACAAAGAGGCTGCTGCTACGCAGGCTGCAAAGGGGTTGTGATGGGCCCGACCCGGGATATAATAAATCTTACCCACGGCCCGATCGGGTGCGGCTTTTACAGTTGGCTGACCAGGCGAAACCAGACCGATCCGTCCACCACGCCTGACGGGCATAATTTCATGCCCTATTGTTTTTCAACGGACATAGAGGATAGAGAGATAATTTTTGGAGGTGAAAGAAAACTCAGGGCTGCCATTCAGGAGGCCTATGACATCTTCAAGCCGAAGATGATTTCGGTATTTGCAACCTGTCCCGTAGGGCTGATTGGAGATGATATTCATGCTGTAACAAAGGAAATGGAAGAAAAGCTGGGGATTACCATATTTGGCTTTAGCTGTGAGGGATATAAGGGGGTTAGCCAGTCTGCCGGGCACCATGTGGCCAATAATGGTCTTTTTCTCCATGTGATCGGCCGGGATGATACCGTTCAGGAAGGAGATTACAAGGTTAATCTGCTTGGAGAATACAATATCGGCGGCGATGAGTTTATCGTGAGGGATTTGTTCGACAAATGCGGAATAACGTTAATTTCCACATTCAGCGGCAACTCGAGCGTAGATCATTTTGCAAACTCTCACACAGCAGACTTAAACCTGATCATGTGCCATCGTTCCATCAATTATGTAGCCAATATGATGGAGCAAAAATACGGGATACCCTGGCTCAAGATAAATTTCATAAGCGCTGGATCCACCTCAAGGTCACTTAGAAAAATTGCCGAATATTACGGAGACAAGAAGCTTATCGACCGGGTTGAAGAGGTGATCGCAGAAGAGATGCCGGCCGTGTTAAAGGCTCAAGCCGAAATCAGGCCGCGACTCGAAGGAAAGCTTGCCATGATGTTTGTGGGAGGCTCACGGGCTCATCATTATCAGGAACTGTTCAGGGAAATAGGGATGATACCGATCGCCGCGGGGTACGAGTTTGCACACAGGGACGATTATGAGGGAAGACACGTTTTGCCGAAAGTTAAAATCGATGCGGACAGCAGAAACATAGAAGAGCTTGATATTCAAAAAGACCCTGAAAAATACAATCCCAGGATAGATGTAAAAGAACTTGAAGAACGGAAAAGACACGGTATCAGTCTGAAAGACTATGAAGGGATGATGCCCGATATGGAGGAGGGAGATTATGTCATTGACGACATCAGCCAGTACGAAACCGAAAAGCTTATTGAAACCTATAAGCCGGCGATATTTTGCGCAGGGATCAAGGAAAAGTATATGATACAGAAGCACGGGATGCCCATGAAACAGCTTCACAGCTATGATAACGGCGGCCCGTATGCCGTATATAAAGGGGCTGTTAATTTTTATTATGAAATGGACAGGATGATAAACAGCAAGGTGTGGGATCACATCAAGGCGCCGTGGGAAAAGAGTCCT
>MAXM01000301.1:0-12028 GCA_001751015.1 Desulfobacterales bacterium C00003106 | reverse complement strand
ATGCAGATATCAACCGAAGTGAAAGGAAGTTTGATATGTTATTACGACACACGCCAAAAGAAATCACAGAACGTAAGGCTTTGACCGTCAACCCGGCGAAAACCTGCCAGCCAATAGGCGCCATGTATGCGTCCCTGGGAATTCACGGCTGTCTTCCCCACAGTCACGGTTCCCAGGGGTGTTATTCGTATCACCGGAGCACACTGACCAGACACTATAAGGAACCTGTAATGGCCGCCACCAGCTCCTTTACGGAGGGCGCTTCGGTGTTCGGAGGCCAGGCAAATCTGTTGCAGGCGTTAAACAACATTTTTACAATTTATGAGCCTGATGTAGTAGCGGTTCATACAACCTGTTTATCCGAAACCATAGGGGACGATGTCCCGCAGATATTCAGCAAGGCTGAGGCTGACGGAAAGATTCCTGAAGGGAAATATGTTTTACATGCAAATACCCCTAGTTATGTCGGCACCCACGTGACCGGGTTTGCCAATATGACCAAGGCTATGGTCGATTATTTTGCAAAATCCAAGGAACATAAAGAAAACCGTATAAATATAATTCCCGGGTGGGTGGAACCTTCGGACATGAAGGAAATTAAGCGGATAGCAGGTGAGTTGGGGATCAGGTTTATAATGTTTCCGGATACGGATAATGTGCTTAACGGTCCCCAGACCGGTAAATTTACCATGTATCCAAAGGGCGGGGTTACCATAGACAAGTTAATGGAAACCGGCGGCAGCCGGGGGACACTTGCCCTGGGACGGCTGACATCCGGACCCGCCGCCCATGCCCTGGACACAAAATGCAAGGTGCCGTGTGAAATACTCGATCTGCCCATAGGAATTAAAGCAACCGACAGGTTTGTAGACACTTTAAGAAAGATGGCAGGGGTAAATGTTCCTGACTCCATAAACATCGAAAGAGGACAACTTTTAGATATCATAACGGACATGCAGGCCTATTTTTATCATAAGAAGGTCGGATTGGTGGGAGACCCTGATCAACTCGAAGCCCTTACGGAATTTCTGGTATCCATTGATATGCTTCCGGTACATATCGTTACCGGCACAAAGGACAAGAAATTCGAAAAAAGGATTATGAGTTTAACCGAGGGCCTGCCATGCAAGGTAAACGTCAAAAGCGGCGCCGATATGATGCTTTTTCACCAGTGGATAAAGAATGAACCCGTGGATCTTCTTATAGGCAACACCTATGTGAAGTACATTTCAAGGGATGAAGATATCCCGTTTATAAGGTTCGGTTTTCCTATTTTAGACAGAATCGGTCACAGTTATTTCCCGACAGTCGGTTACCGGGGTGGAATGCGTTTTTTAGAAAAGATACTTGATGCGCTTATGGACCGCCAGGACAGGGATTCTTCTGAAATAGAGTTTGATCTGGTAATGTGATTTGCAGGTGAAAAAATGGCAAACATTCCGACTGGCTCAGCGAAACAATCGGAGATGATGTGCCAATAGCATCCAGGCAGGACGCATCGCCCGTTGGCTGTACGTATATGTGAGTTGGGAAGGAGAAGAAAATGAATTTATCGAATCATCCATGTTTTAACGCTGAAATGCGGGGCTCACACGAAAGAGTGCATCTTCCTGTTGCCCCCAGATGTAACATTCAGTGTAAATATTGCGACCGTCAATACGACTGTGTAAATGAAAGCAGACCCGGTGTCACCAGCGCCGTTCTCCGTCCGAAACAGGCTATGACCTATCTGGATTTTGTTTTTGAAAATGTCAAAAACATATCGGTAGTCGGTATTACAGGACCCGGCGACCCTTTTGCAAATTCTGAAGAGACAATGGAAACTTTACGCCTTGTCAGGGGAAAATACCCTGAAATAATTCTCTGCCTGGCGACAAACGGTCTCGGATTAAGCCCCTATATCGAGGAACTGGCACAAATTAACGTAAGTCATGTAACCATCACTTTAAATGCCTTAGATCCTGAAATCGGCGCTCAAATTTATTCTTTTATCAGGCACGGTAAAAAAGTGCTAAGCCCAAAGGCAGGCTTTAAGGTTCTGCTGGAAAAGCAGCTCGAAGCCATAAAAAAATTAAAAGAAAAAAATATAACGACCAAAGTAAACACCGTCATTATACCCGGGATAAATGAAGACCATATTGAAGCTGTTGCAAAAAAAATGTCAGCGCTTGGTGTAGATATTTTGAACTGCATTCCGTTTTACCCGAACAAAGGCAGCGCTTTCGCACACTTGAAAGAACCTTCTAAAGAACTGGTTAACAGTATAAGAAATAAAGCAGCTCAATATATTCCTCAGATGCGTCATTGCGGAAGATGCAGGGCAGATGCCGTGGGGATCCTGGGCGAAAAGAACAACAAGGAAATAATGGAAAAACTCAAAGAATGTTCCGAGATGCCGGAAATCTATGATGAGAAACGTTCTCATGTTGCTGTTGCCAGCCTGGAGGGCGCTCTTGTCAATCAGAAACTCGGTAAAGCGAAAGAACTTCTAATTTACGGTAAAAAAGAAGGAAATATTACGTTTATTGAGTCCAGAAAGACTCCGGAACCGGGCGGAGGGCTGAAACGCTGGGAGGAACTTGCCGAAATGATAAGCGACTGCCGGGCGCTTCTTGTCAGCGGAATCGGAGATAACCCAAGACGTGTTCTATCCGGAAAAGGGATCGACATCCTGGAACTCGACGGGTTGATTGAAGAGGCTGTGGAAGCAGTCTTCGAGGGTTACAGCATGAATTACATGATAAGAAGAGATGTAGAGGCCTGCAATCGTCCATGTGCCGGCGCAGGCATGGGGTGTATGTAATATGGGGTCAGGGGTCAAATAGATTATATGGAGGAATGATAAATGGAAAAGCCGAAACATCACATTTTTGTATGTTGCAGTTTTCGAGGCAGAGAGATCAAGGGCAAGTGTATTAAGAAAAATTCGATCGATCTGATTCCCTACATAGTTGAGGAACTGGCAGACAGGGGGATGAATGCAATGGTTTCAAGCGCAGGCTGTTTCAACCGCTGTGATGATGGACCTGTTGTCGTCATATATCCTCAAGGATACTGGTACGGCGGCGTGGAGGGTGAAGACCAGGTGGATGAAATCCTCGATGCCCTGGAAGAAGGGCGCAGTGAAGAAAAATATTTGATTGCGTAACAAGGGCTCGCTCAAAAATAACTTCATATTTTGATGCGCCGATCCATCCCGCATGGCTGCGTTGCTCGTCGGTTAAATAGCCCTGCTATTCGCCCTTCTCGCGTCTTGTCATGCGAGCGCCTCGACACCTGAAAATGTAAATTTATTTTTGAGCGAACCTTAAACGGAGCAAAATTATGAAGACCGCAAGCGCTGTTATATTCGAAGAAAGAAAGGATCAGATATACCGGAAGGGTGATGCCCCTTTTGATATCGCCTGCAACAAGGAGAGCCTTGCAGGCGCTGTGAGCCAGCGGGCATGTGTCTTCTGTGGTTCTCGCGTGGTGCTCTATCCTATTGCCGATGCCCTTCACCTGATACATGGACCCGTGGGCTGTGCTGTTTATACGTGGGACATCCGCGGAGCGCTATCTTCGGGCCGCCAGCTTCACCGCCTGAGCTTTTCTACTGATCTTCAGGAAAAAGACGTTATCTTCGGCGGCGAGGAAAAGCTTTACCTGGCACTGACAGAACTCATTGACCGGCATAATCCAAAGGCCGCATTTGTATATTCCACCTGCATTGTGGGGCTCATAGGCGATGACCTCGATTCCGTCTGCGCGAGGGTGAGCAAGGAAAAGGATGTCTCTGTGATACCGGTACAGTCAGAGGGCTTTCGCGGCAATAAACGGGCCGGGTATGAGGCCGCGTGCAAGGCCCTGTTCAGGCTTGTCGGCACAGGCGATACGAACAATATATCACCTTATAGCCTCAATATCATGGGGGATTTTAACCTGGCCGGAGAGATCTGGATTATTCGCGATTATTTTAAGCGTATGGGAATCGAGGTCGTGGCCAATATTACAGGTGATGGCCGAGTGGACGATATCCGTCGCGCCCACGGCGCAGCCCTGAATCTCGTGCAGTGCTCGGGATCCACGCTCGATCTGGCGAAGATGATGGAGCAGTCTTACGATATCCCGTATATGCGGGTCTCCTACTGCGGAGTGGAAGACATGACAGAGTCCCTCTATGCGGTGGCCCGTTTTTTTGGCGACCTCCGGATAATGGAGCGTACGGAAAAGCTCGTGAAAGAAGAACTCTCTGTGCTCTATCCAAAACTCCGGGAATATCGGAAGGTCCTTGCCGGCAAAAGGGCGGCCATTTACGTGGGCGGCGCGTTTAAGGCATTTTCCATGGTAAAGACCCTGAGGCTTCTCGGTATGAAGGTCGTAATGGTGGGGTCCCAGACGGGCACCAGGGAAGATTATCTGGAACTGGAGGAGATCACCGATGACGGCACGATCATTGTAGATGATGCGAATCCGCTCGAGCTTTCCGCCTTTATAAAGGAAAAGGACGTGGACATCTTCATAGGGGGCGTCAAAGAGAGACCGATTGCCTACAAGATGGGGGTGGGGTTTTGCGACCATAATCATGAACGCAAAGAGGCCCTTGAAGGCTTTTCCGGGATGCTCAACTTTGCCAGGGAGGTTCACAGCACGGTGATGAGCCCTGTTTGGAGGTTTGTGCCCCGAAGGGCGGAAGGAGGTACTGGAAATGCCAACAACTGAGAACCATTACGTATCAACGACCAACGCATGTAAGTTGTGCAGACCGATCGGGGCATGCCTCGCGTTCAGAGGCGTTGAAGGAGCTGTGCCGTTTCTCCATGGCTCCCAGGGTTGTGCTACCTACATGCGCCGCTACATCATCAGCCACTTCAGAGAGCCGATGGACATAGCGTCTTCGTCTCTCGGGGAAAAGAACGCGGTCTTTGGCGGAAGTTCCAATCTGAAACAGGGACTGAAAAACGTGATCACCAAGTATGGTGGAAAGATCGTCGGTGTTGCCACCACATGTCTCACCGAGACAATTGGCGATGACGTGCCCGGCATTATAAGAGAGTTTCGCAAGGAGGAAAAAGACCTGTTTGCGCATGAAAAAGCGCCGCTTCTGGTAGACGTCTCTACTCCGAGTTACGCCGGGACTCACATGGAGGGCTTTCATGACGCGGTAAAGGCCATGGTCGATCAGGTAGCTACGAAAGACGGATCTACCGGGCGCGTCAATCTCCTGCCGGGCTTTGTCTCTCCGGCAGATATCCGCTATCTGAAGGAGATACTCAGAGCATTTGGTGTCTCGGGGATTGTCCTGCCGGATATCTCCGAGACGCTGGATGGCCCGGCCCTCCTTGACTACGAGAAACTCCCGGGCGGTGGGACGCCCATATCAATGATAAAAAGCATGGGGAGTTCAAAGGCAACCATTGAGTTCGGAAGGACCATTTCAGGCCAGGACACGGCCGGTCGGCTTCTAACCACGCGTCACGGCGTCTTTCTGAGCCAGGTCGGCATGCCCATAGGACTGAGGGAAACGGATCAGTTTTTTTCAGCCATGGAGGAGGTCTCAGGCAACAAGACCCCCTGTCGGCACGAAAAAGAACGTGGTCGTCTGATCGATGCCTATGTGGATGCCCATAAATACATCTCCGGAAAGCGGGCAGTTGTTTACGGAGAAGAGGACCTTGTCATCGGCTTGACCTCGTTTCTGGCGGAAATAGGTATCAAACCCGTGCTTTGCGCATCAGGGGGGACAAGCGGCCGCCTTGAGGAATCCATAAAGAGTGCATGCGGGGGGATTGTCGAACCCCCTCTTGTCCGGGACGGGATCGACTTTTACGATATTGCCGGTGAGGCGGAATCCTTAAAACCGGACCTTTTTGTAGGACACAGCAAAGGGTATCGCCTTGCGAGAAAGCTTGATGTCCCGTTGATCAGGGTAGGATTTCCCATACATGACCGGATAGGCGCGCAGCGTGTGCTTCACCTTGGCTATCGAGGCGCGCAGTCCCTTCTCGACCGGATCGTCAATGCCGCGATCGAAAAGAAGCAGAACGATTCGCCCGTGGGGTACGGGTATATGTGAGAGTGAAGAATCCAAAACCGACAACTCAGCACTATTGGGATTAAGAAAGGAGAAAACAAAATGGATCTTGAACATCATCCCTGCTTTCACGCGAAGGTAAAAGGGAAATATGGCCGCGTACATCTGCCTGTGGCGCCACGATGCAACATCAAATGCAACTACTGCAATCGCAAGTACGACTGTGTTAATGAGAGCCGGCCGGGTGTCACAAGCAAGGTGGTTTCACCGGGACAGGCCGTGGAATATCTCAAAATAGTGCTCGAAAAAGAGCCAAGGATTAAAGTGGCAGGTATCGCCGGGCCCGGAGACCCGTTTGCCAATCCCGAAGCGACAATGGAAACACTGGAACTGGCGAGAGAGCAGTTCCCGGACTTGATCCTTTGTCTCGCCACCAATGGGCTTGAGCTTAGTCCCTACATAGATCGCCTCGCAGAGCTCAATGTTACCAATGTGACCGTAACCGTAAATGCCGTTGACCCTGTTGTTGGCGCAAGGATATATGCCTGGGTCCGTGACGGCAATGTGGTCTACCGGAAGGAAAAAGGGGCCGAGTTGCTTCTGGGCCGTCAGCTTGAGGCAATACGTGAGCTCAAGGAACACGGCATTACGGTAAAGGTAAATACCATATTGGTGCCGGGCAAGAACGATGAACACATGATTGATGTGGCCAGGACTATGGGGGGCCTCGGGGTTGATTTGTTGAACTGTATTCCCATGTTTCCTACTCCTGGAAGCCCATTTGAAGAGATAGCGGAACCCTCCAAAAAACTTGTATCAACGATTAGAAATGAGGCCGAAAAATATGTTCCTCAGATGCGGCATTGTGCCAGGTGCCGCGCCGACGCCGTTGGACTTCTTGCCCATGACAGGATAGATGAATTTCGCCGTTATCTTACCTCATGCGCCGCCCTTCCCATAGGGCCAAAAGAAAGACGTCCGTGTGTTGCAGTAGCCTCCCGGGAAGGGATGCTGGTCAATCAGCATCTCGGTGAGGCCGACCGATTCCTGATCTACACCGAGGGGAAAGACCGATTCAATCTCGTTGACACCAGACTTGCGCCGACGCCCGGAACAGGACGAAAAAGGTGGGTTGACCTCGCAGAGACCCTCAATGATTGCCGTGCCATCCTGGTGGGCGCCCTTGGCGAAACCCCCAAGACGATACTCGAGCAGGCCGGTATCCAGCCGGTGGAGATGTACGGATTTATCGAGGAGGGACTTTCCGCGATCTACGAAGGCCGGGATGTTCGAAGCCTCAAGGGACGTCGTGTAAGTTGTACGGATGCTACAGGGTGCACCGGAACCGGCTTGGGGTGTGGGTGATATGTAGGCTGTGCGATTCTTACAATAATTCACCATGACCCAAACAACTTACGAAAGGGGATCTACAAATGGACAAGACAAGAATCGCCGTGGTTTCAACAGACGGCACAAACGTAAACGATCACTTTGGCAAGGCACAGAGATTTTTGATCTATGACTGTAATGACAAGATGGCATTTGTTGAAGAACGGCCCACGGAAACATATTCCGTGGGTGACCCGAAACATTCGTTTGATCCGGAGAGATTCGGGCGTGTTTCAGCCCTGCTCAAAGACTGCGCCAGAATTTATGTGACACAGATAGGCAAGGTGCCTGCCTCAAAACTAAAAGAGCTTGGTATCGAACCGGTAGTCTATGAAGGTCCCATTGTCGACATATAGACCTTTACCTAAATAATTGCACGGCGTTATCGGTCAAAATCCTCGACAACGTACCCTATGTACGCCTTACTCGGATTTTTCCCTCTGGCCTTGTGCAATTAATTATCTGAAGGTCTATAGCAAGGCTTATGGCTTAAGGTTAAAAGCAAAAGGGAGTAAAGAAGGTGTATACGGAACTGAAAGCGGCACTCATTGATTTAGCTATAGAAAATGGCTTGTGGGAAAGTGAGGTCAACATTACAGCCAAGATCCTGACACCTGAAGAGGCCATAGGTGAAACAGAAAGAAAGGATTTTCCTTTGCTTCAAGGCAAGGAATTCTTAATGCAGGCCGATTTCAAGAATGCCCTGGGGCAGGCTTTTACAGATGCTCCAAGGAATTTCAAAGGCAAGATCAAGGAAATACTGGAGCTGCAATTAACGGATAACAGTGACCGGGCTCTTTTTATTGCCACGCTGAATGCCGTAATGCGTCACTTGGGTGCGGCCGACAGGACTATTCACTGCAAAAATAAGGAGCCTGAACTATGCGCTAAAGAGATAGTAAGGACAATCATTAATAAATACAGCGCTGATATCAAGATTGGAATCGTTGGATTTCAGCCGGCTATAATAGATAATTTTACCAGAAAGCTGCCTGCTCAGAGTGTCAAGGTAACAGACTTAGACAAAAACAATATTGGCAAGATAAAATATGGGGCGCTTATCTGGAACGGCACGGAAAAGACAGAAGAGCTCTTTAAAACCTGTGATGTCATTTTGGCGACAGGCTCAACAATAGTAAATGACGGCCTGTCTCAATTGACTTTTCTGTCAAAAAAATACGAAAAGCCCATATACGTTTACGGCACAACCATTGCCGGGGCCGGCAAGATTCTGAACCTGGAAAGGCTATGTTTTCAAGCTTCTTAGTAAGAAACGCCTGCTTTCCATAAATGTTTTGTAGGAGTTGTCATGAAAAGACTTGCCGATTTGAAAAGATATGGTGTGTTTTTATCGATATTGATTTGCCTTGTTCCTTCTACCGCTTTTGCCAAAAAAGCCCCCAACGAACTCCTTGTCTTTGCCGGGGCAGGTATGCGCCTTCCATTGAACGAACTAGGTGAAAAGTTTGAGAAAAAATATGACATAAGGGTTCTGTACGATTATGAAGGAACGGGAAGACTGGGCAACAAGATACTGGTGGGGCAGACACCTGATGTCTTTGTTCCGGGCAGCGACAGGTGGGCAAAAATCTTAAAGGAAAAGGGCCACATAAAAGATTACACTCCGATTGCCTATCATACACCTGTTATTATTACTCCCAAGGGAAACAGCAAACTAAACTCGTTTGAAGATTTTGTTGACAAGAAAAACCGGATCTTGGTCGGTGATGCCAAGGCATGCGCCATAGGACAAGCCACTGCTGCAATATTTGAGAAAGCAGGGCTCGATGAATCAGACATGAATATCATAGCAAGAGGCGTAACAGTAAAGCAGTTAGTCTTGTGGGTCGAAGGGAATAACGCTGATGCCTCTCTTGTCTGGAAGGCGGATGCGGTTCAGTCCGGCAAGGTAAGACTTATTGATATCCCAAAGCAATATAACTTGCAAAGTATTATCCCGGTTTGTCGAATGGTGAAATACAAAAACGATCCGTCTGAATATGTCCGTTATCTGTTGAGCCCTGAAGGTAAAGAGGTTTTCAGAAAATACGGGTTTGAGGTGGTGAAATAGATGAAAGGGATTGCCTTTGATTTGGCTGTATCGCTCATCGCGGCGGTATTTGTCTGCCTGCTGACGCTTCCCATATTTGCTCTGTTTACAGCGACTTCGTTTGTGGAATTGGTAAACCAGTTCAGCTCTCCCCTGGTTTTGTCAGCCATAGTTATAAGTCTTGAGACATCGCTGATAGTGGTCTTTTTGGCGTTGTGTTTGGGATTACCCGTGGCATATTTGCTGGCAACGAAGCAATTCAGGGGCAAGGAGATACTTGATACACTAGTTGATCTTCCTATTTCCATGCCCCCTCTCGTTGCGGGCCTGGCTCTCCTAATCCTGTTGGGAGGAAACAGCAAACTTGGCGGTTTGCTGAACAACTGCGGAATTGATCTGATATTTTCTAAAAAGGGGATCATCATTGCGCAGCTTTTTGTTTCAAGCCCGTTTTTGATAAAATCAGCGAGGGGGGCATTTGAATCGATAAACAATAATGTGATCGATGCTTCTTTGACCCTGGGGGCATCAAAATTCTATACATTCAAGAAAGTCCTCCTCCCCCTGGCAAAAAACGGTATCTACGCGGGAATGGTTATGACGTGGGCAAGGGCGTTAGGAGAATTTGGCGCCACTTCCATGGTGGCCGGCTGCATTCCCTATAAAACCGAAACAATGACTGTTGCCATTTACCATAACGTCATGTCAGGTGAGCTGGGCTCATCGGTTGCTATTGCTTTGCTTCTAACAATATTTTCTTTTACTTCGTTATTGATATTCAAATCAAGGATCAGAGGTCAAACAGCAGTGATTGTCTGAAAATCTATCGTCTGGCTGCGATAAAGGAGACAAAGCCACGAAGGATTTATTGAACGTTTTTCAATACCCTATTCAACCATTTGACCATTTGACTATCTGACTATTCAACGAAAAGGCGCCGACATGGGGATTCTGCTGGAGAAAATCTCAAAAAACTATAACGGTCAGGCAGTGCTGAAAAACCTGAACCTGGAGATTGTCAGGGGAGAATTTCATGTCTTATTAGGGCCGAGCGGCGGCGGCAAGACGACCACGCTTTCTGTAATAGCAGGGCTGATTAGACAGGATAGGGGGTCTGTTTTCATCGGCAGCAGGAATGTGAGCCGTCTTTCTCCGGAAAAAAGGAAGATCGGTTTTGTCTTCCAGGACTATGCCCTGTTTCCACATCTAAGTGTCTTTGACAACGTTGCTTACGGTCTCAGGGTCAAAAAAATCAAAGCAAGCAAGATAAGCGTGAGGGTTGGTCATTATCTGCACAAAGTAGGCATGGAAAAAGAAAGGGATAAATTTCCACACGAGTTGAGTGGGGGACAGAAACAGAGGGTTGCCTTAATCAGGGCATTGGTCACTGAACCGGAAGTGCTTTTGCTTGATGAGCCTATGAGCAACCTGGATGCCCTGACCAGAGAGACAATAGCAGACGAACTGAAAAGTATTCAACAGGAAATGGGAATGACCACGGTCTATGTCACTCATAATCAAGGTGAGGCAGTTTTGTTAGGAGATCGTGTTTCGGTCCTTAATCATGGGGAAATAGAGCAGATTGAATCCCCTGATGAACTATTCTGTCATCCCAAAACCGAGTTTGTAGCCCGTTTTATCGGAGCCAAAAATATCTTGAAAGCACGCGTAATCAGGATAAATCAGCATGAGGCCATTGCACAAGTCAATAATAGCGGCCTGGCAAAACCTCTTAAGATCAGAGTCAAAAAATATCCTATTTTTGAAAAAGGGAAAGAGATCAACCTGTGCATCCACCCGGAAAAAATTATCCTGAAAAGAGAAGACAAAGTAGTTGACGGCAATCTGAATCAAATCAGGGGGAAAATATTAGACAGAAGAAACAACGGCAGGTTTGTCAAAGCAAGAATCGCCGCCGGAGGCATGGAACTGCATGCAGCGATTCCAAAGAATATTTTTGATTTTGAGACAAACGAAAATGTTTGGGTCTGCTTTGCGCCGGACACACCTCATCCGCTATGCGGCAAAAGATGCAGGGCCACCGAGACTGAGAGAAGATGCCTTAAGGGCTGATGAGAACCTTACTCGCCTTGCATGCTCAGAAGGATATCGATTACAACAGCAATGCCGGATAGCGCGAATATAAACAGGTAATTAAGATTCTCCCGCGACTTTTTCAAAGATGAAAGGAGATATACCGCAACATCCCTGTCTTCGGAAGAGAGCCTTTCATGCCCCTGGAGCTTTGAAATGAGATCATATTCATGTATAGCCCTTTTCCGTTTTAGAGAAATAACATATCTATACAGGAAAAAGAACATATAACCAATAACTCCAAAATACCATACAGGCCTGAAGAGTTCCGGTCTTATGTGCTGAAAAACAATAATTATCCTGAACGCTACGGCCGACAACAACCCTATGATGAAAAATAGATTTATAATGTAAGGCGGCAATGTATGCGGGTGTTTTTTCATGCGTTTTCATCTCCTCTTCCCGTGTTGACTGAAATGTTCACCACCGACCGCAAACACCCTGATTCCCCGGCAAAGGAAAATCCCGCCAAGAAAACAATG
>MAXM01000300.1:17302-23845 GCA_001751015.1 Desulfobacterales bacterium C00003106 | reverse complement strand
GGGATTTAAAGGCTTTTTCAGAGAACTTCTGACTGTCGAGTTCTTAACTTAATGACATCGGGTTGCAACTGACATCACTTTTTGTCAAAAGAGTTGCCGGTTGTAAATTGCGGTGCTTTGTGTTAAATACTTTTTTGTCATGGTCATTCTCTTAAGGGTCTTGGAAAAATAGTTTCGAATAATGTTCAGTTTGTTCTATGATTCTCAATTCCTTTGCAAAACGGNNAAACGGCGAATCAGTCGGACTGCTCGAACTTATTGAGAAACTGTCTGTTTCCCCAAAACCCGATATTATCATTTTTTCTGTCAAATCTTTTGTAAAGGGACAGGCTTATGAAAAAGATCGAACGTGCCGTAATCAGTGTTACGGACAAGGAAGGGATTGTAGAATTTGCAAGGGATCTGCAGGAGTTTGGTGTTGAAATACTCTCTACAGGCGGCACGGCGAAGAAGCTTCGCGAAGGCGGGATTAAGGTTCGCGATATCTCTGACTACACAGGTTCCCCGGAGATACTGGGAGGAAGGGTCAAAACGCTGCATCCGAAGATTCACGGAGGAATCCTTGGCAGACGGGACGTTGCCGATCATGTCAGCGAGATGAAAAAACATGATATCTTCCCGATCGATATGGTCCTTGTCAACCTCTATGAATTTGAGAAAACAGTCGCCCGGAAGGATTGCACCTTAGACGAAGCCGTTGAAAACATCGATATCGGCGGGCCGACAATGCTTCGATCATCGGCAAAGAACTACAAAGACGTCACAGTGATAGTGGATCCTGCAGACTACGCGATGGTACTGGATGAGATGGGCAAAAACAACGGGGCTACAACTCTCAGAACGCGATTTTATCTCGCCAGGAAGGTCTTTGCGATAACCAATTCCTACGACCGAGCTATATCCGGATACTTAAAGGAGTGCTCTGTATCCTGATGCGTATTTGTGTAATAGACGGGCAGGGAGGAGGCATCGGAAGCGCCATTATCAAACAGCTCAGGGCTGCATTTGGCGAGTCGGTTGAGATTTGCGCCCTGGGGACCAATGCAATCGCCACGACACAGATGCTGAAAGCCAGGGCAAACCGCGGGGCATCCGGTGAAAACGCCATTGTCAGGTCGGTTCACAAATCCGACATCATTGTCGGCCCTCTGGGGATCGTAATGGCCCATGCCATGATGGGAGAAGTGACTCCTAAGATCGCAGAAGCAGTTGCCTCATGTCTCGCGAGAAAATTTCTCCTTCCCCTGACGCAGGAAGATGTTGAAATTGTGGGATTGGTCCCCAATCCTCTCCCTCGTCTTATCGAGATGCTGATCAACGAACGCTTGAGAAGGCTGATTGAACCCCCACTTGACACTTGACAAAGAAAAGTTATCGCGGATTTATTTCCCCGGGCCATAGGAACGGGGACGGAACAACTTTCCTGTTAAGGCGCTTAGATTTAGGTTGGACTTGGTCGATCTGATTGATTAAAGCTACGGCAAATTCGGACGCAAATTCTACCAAGTTATTTTTTGCCGAGCCCTTAGTGTGAAAAGGAGAGAGATCATGTGTGAAGCAAATGCCTATCTTGTCAGGAATGGAAAAGAAGAACTGATCATGGAAGCCGTGGATACGATTGAACCTGAAAACGGTGATCTGAGGGTCGTAAACATCTTCGGAGACCAGAAGGTTCTCAAAGCGCGGATTAAATCCCTTTCCCTGGTAAACCATAAGGTGTTCTTGGAAGAAAAAGAATGATACAGGACCCCGGGTGAAGATCAAGCTTGCCAGGACAGGTGGATTCTGCATGGGTGTCAGAAGGGCGGTGGAGATCGTACTCGATGCCGCCAATACCAGAAAGGGTCCTCTCTACACCTTCGGTCCTATCATACACAATCCTCAGATTATCAACCTGTTGGAAAAAAAAGGCGTATCTGTCTTAACGGATCCCGCTGCAGCAGAACAGGGAACAGTGATCATCAGGGCCCATGGCGTCCCGCCTGACGTGAAGGATTCTCTCAAGCAAATGGGCCTTAATGTCGTGGACGCCACCTGTCCGCGTGTTATCAGGGTGCAGACAATTATCAGGAAATACGCGCTCAAGGGGTATCATGCAATTATTGTTGGCGACCACAACCATCCGGAAGTCATGGGTCTGCTCGGTTATGCCGAGGGCCGAGGGCTGATAATAAACCGGCCGGAAGATATCCCGGCGCTCCCCGATTTTGAAAGGGCTGTCGTTGTCGCACAAACCACACAGAACAGCCGCGTTTTTTCGGAAATAACAAGGGAGATTTCCACCCGTTTTCCGCACTACAGCATATTCAACACAATCTGCGATTCCACGTCTAAACGTCAGCTTGAAATTCGTGACATGGCCAAGGAAGTAGATGCCATCATCGTTGTGGGGGGATACAGCAGCGGCAACACAAAACGGCTTGCTCAGATCGGGAAGAATACCGGTGTTCCAACATTTCATATAGAAAGGGACTCGGAGCTCGACCCTTCCTTACTTGAAGGCAGAAATACCATTGGTATAACCGGCGGGGCTTCCACTCCGACCTGGGTGATCGGCAAGGTCTTCAGGACAATCGAAAACCTGTCGGACAGCAGGGCCAAAGGCTTCATCAGCGCGCTCCACAAGACAAAACGGGCGCTTTTGTTGAGCAACCTTTACATATCAGTCGGAGCAGGATGCCTGACCTTTGCCTGCGCCCTTCTTCTCGATATCGCGCCAACCCTTTCCACGTCCCTTATGGCAGCGCTGTATGTCTTTTCAATGCACATGCTGAACAGGTTTACGAACAAGGAGGCAAAACAGTACAACGATCCTGATCGGGCCGCTTTTGACGAAAAATACAGACCCGCTCTTCTGGTAATGACTGTCTGCTCAGGAGCAGCCGGTCTGATCATGGCCTATTTCTTGGGAATAAAACCCTTTTTGATTCTTCTTATGATGAGCATAATGGGAATGCTTTATAACCTCAAACTCTTGCCGGGAGAGACAAGGATTTTTGGGCGTTTCCAGAAGATCAGGGAGATCCCCGGGTCAAAGACCATCCTGATCGCAGCAGCATGGGGAACAGTCACGGTCATACTGCCCGCCCTCGCAGCGCCCACTAAAATTGAAACATCTGTCTTGTTCGTTTTCTTGTGGACTTCCCTTCTGGTTTTTGTCCGTTCGGCAATCTTTGATATCGTTGACACACAGGGAGACCGGATCGTGGGTCAGGAAACCCTTCCTATCGTATTGGGAGAAAAACGGACACTCCGCCTTCTGAAGTTCCTGTTGGTTATTCTGATTATAGCCATACCAGCCGGATATCGGTTCGATCTCATATCATATTTTGGGTATCCCATGCTTGTGTGTATCTTTTACATGGGAGGCAACCTGACTGTATATGAACGCAACTGGATGTTTCCGGGTTTCAGATTTGAGTTCCTCGTTGAAACGGTTTTCTTGTTGTCCGGCATCATTGCCGCAGGCTGGCTGCTTCTAATCGGATGACAGCAATCGCCTACGCCTCTTGTTGTTTTCCTTTCCTGCGACCGAAAAAGAAATAGATGATTCCTCCGATACAAGGGAGAAGAACCACCAATACCCCCCATAATGCCTTGCGTTGAAGAGAACCGAAATCCTTGTACGCAATGTCTGTAATAGCCCAAAGAGTGGGCAACATAGGAATTATTAGAAGTATAATAATAACAATTTTTTCCATCACATAACCACCATTTTTAACAATTTTTTCACGAATCAGCGCCTTTCTTTCAACTTATCAGCAACAGAAAGAATGGTGTCAACATAATAGGTGCTCCTGTTATAGCAAAAGAGCGTCTTGGTCATATCCTCACGCGACATGTTCTCTTTCCAGCCGTGTTTCTGCAGATAACAGGCAATGCTTTCAATAGCATCCGGGTGGGTAAAAAGGTCGCATTTGCCGTCTCCGTTTCCGTCGCGCCCGTATCGAAGCACGCTGGAGGGAAGGAATTGAGCAAATCCGAAAGCGCCTGCATAAGAACCCCGCATGG
The DNA here is from genome assembly GCA_001751015.1 of Desulfobacterales bacterium C00003106. GTDB lineage: Bacteria > Desulfobacterota > Desulfobacteria > Desulfobacterales. The sequence continues at coordinate 19,834 of MAXM01000300.1, read as the reverse complement.
CAACCGGATCGATTTCGTTCTTGTCCGTATATGTCAAATATGCCTTTAACTCCTTGTAGGCCCAATCGGACTTACGATCAGCCCATTTGCTTACACGTTTTGGGGATACCTTAATACGTTTTTCCCTGAGTGCGGTAAAAAGGTATTTCCTGTTTTTCCGGTCACCGAGCGCAGAGAGCGTGGAAAGAGTATTCAACACGGATCTGTTCCCGGTAACCCTTCCAAACCGTGTTTCAACAAGCAAAATACCGGCAATGATCTCCTTTGGAACAGGGTATCTTGCCTCGACGTCCTGAAAGACAGGTTTGAATTTTTCAAGGTAAGAGGCGGCGCTGTTGACAGGGGCGTCTTCCAGAAACCTGTTGTAATTCATTTTTGATTCCCGCTGAACAAAATAGAAAGAAGCCGTATCCACGTCAAAAAGAGCCCCCGGGTCCCCGTATGCCGTATGAACATAGTCCGGACCGAAGCCGTCCTTGATAAGCCGAGCCCGCAACCCGTCAAAATGATCCGTCGCCGCCACTGATTGGGCGGCAACAAGGAACCCGACACCTATGCTGAGCACATAGATCGCAAAGCAGTTTAGTCGTCGATCGGTCGAACCGGAAGTGAATTGAAAATAATTCAACATATTGAAATCCGAATTAATATTGACTGTCCAATTTAGGCAAGGTCTGCTTAGGNNGACGGAATAACTTCCTCAATTAGTTAGTACGCTAAATTCCTGATTCTTGCTTTTCTCTTGTCAAAGGAAAGGAGATACTCATAGCCGGCAGATCGAATCATTTTGATTGTTCTTGCGAAGTATCGACCCACATCTTCCGGCCTGTGTGCATCAGAACCAAGTGTAATCGGCACGGAATTTTCGCATAGCCGGAAAAGAATCGCCGGAGAAGGATACGCCTCGCAGACCGGATGATCATAGCCGCTTGTGTTTACCTCCACCGCACATCCTTTTTTCTTGATCTCAACAAAGATCTCTTCCTGACTATCGAGAAATGAACGCAGTTCAGGGTGACCAAACTTTTTTATCACATCAATATGACACACGACATCAAAAAAATCATAGGACATCATGTTCAGCAGAGACGCCACATAACGCTTCCCGAGTTCAGCCAGGTCTTGGGTGCCGTACCGGGCGGCCTTCCGGCGGCTTACGATATTCCAATCATCAATGAAATGCACAGACGCCCCGATGCAGTCGAACGAAAAAGAGCCGACCACATCTTCGATCGCTGAAACCATCTCCGGATCAAAATCGCATTCCAGCCCCGCCTTGACCTCAATCTTCGAATGGTATTTCTCCTGAAGCCTGCGCGCTTCCTTGTAATAGACCGGAACCTCGGCTACGGTCATCGAGATTTTCCTGTCATACGGACGTGTTGTAAGATGGTCCAGGAAGCAGATTTCCTTCAGCCCGTTGCTAATTGCAGAAAGAACGTATTCTTCCATTTTGCCTTCAGCATGTCCACATAACGCGGTATGCACATGGTAATCAATCATCAATGCTTGTGGATGGGCTCCTCGGATATTCAGGCCAGCTCTGCTTTTATCTTTTAAGTCTATATGACAACCTGTCTCAACACAAGAAAAAAAACCGCAACGACTTTTCTTGATCATATAGTGATAGATGTGCTATATTAATTGAATAGTATAGAGTGCCTTAAGAAAATCAAGTGATAAATTTTGGGCAAAAATATCCTTCTATCCTTCAGATAATNNTTGCACAAGGATAGAGGGAAAAATTCGAGTAAGGCGTACATTGGGGTACGTTGTCGAGGATTTTGACCGATAACGCCGTGCAATTATTTATGTGAAGGTCTATACATCCGACTCGGCAAGATCGAGGCACCGATAATCTGCCATGATAGATTGACATTATATCTTGGTGTAGTGTAGTTCCTACAGGTACGGGATTCATAGAAAAACAACAAATAGGAATCCTGATGATATCAATTTGGTAAAAAGAATCTTCCGACGTTGGCGCCCTTATTATTTTTATGATATATATAAGGTGAGAGAAATTGGGGGGTCCAAGAGTGCTGGAACAAAAGAGGAGATTTTATATGAAGGTCAGAAGAACATTGCTTAGTGCAAGTCTCGTTGTAATGGTTATGTTGTTGATCACTTCTGTGGGGTTGGCTGAGTCGGAAGGGACGACGCAACTATTAGACATCAATCATGCTTCTGTTGAAGAGCTCTGCGTGCTCAAGGGTATCAGCAAGGTGAAGGCATCTGCAATTGTCGAGTACAGAAAGGCTAAGGGTCCGTTTGAGTCTATTGAGGATATCATGAATGTGAAGGGCATCGGAGAAAAGACGTTTGAGAATATCAAGGACCATATTACCGTAACAAAAGAACATTAAATCAAGCAAGTTGGCAACCCCAAGCCCAATTTTTCTTTTAAGGATGGCGCCCTCGAAAAAGGTCATTTTTTTATGCGGCGACGAGCATGTTGGCAAAAGTGCTTGAGAAGTTCACCAGTAAGAGTTTTTACCTGAATTCGGCAAGCCTCGTATCGGCCAAAGACGG
>MAXM01000300.1:14395-17266 GCA_001751015.1 Desulfobacterales bacterium C00003106 | reverse complement strand
AAGGGTCAACTTTGTTGAAAGCTAATATGGATGTTATCCTTAACGGGGGGCTTTCCCCCAACATCCTAAAGTTCATCTGCAAAAAGCTCTTTACAAAATCGTCAATTTCGTACAAGATTAAGATAAGTGAAGCCGATGAGCGATATCTGCTATAGACCATTAGCTAATTGATTGCACAAGGGAAAAGGGACAAATTCGACCTGTGCGGTTAGCTNNGTACATTGGGGTACGTTGTCGAGGATTTTGACCGATAACGCCGTGCAATTATTTATGTGAAGGTCTATAAAAAGAAGGGTAGAATGGTCTTATGATACTATCCGTAACGGGATAGTCGCACACGTCAACTGATTTGAAAGAGAATGGAATATGAATACAAAGGTCACGGTTATTGGCGCAGGCAATGTTGGGGCTACAACAGCTCAGCGAATCGTTGAAAAAGAACTGGCGGATGTTGTCCTCGTTGATTGCGTCAAAGGGATACCACAGGGCAAGGCGCTTGATCTTGTAGAGGCGTCGCCGATAGAAAAACATGACGCTCATCTCAAAGGCGTCAATAGCTATGAAGATACTGAAGGATCGGATGTTATTATTGTCACAGCGGGAATCCCCCGAAAACCCGGAATGCGGAGAATCGATCTTCTTCATACCAATGCGGGCATAATGAAAGAGGTCACAAAAGAGGCCGCCCGTTTTTCGCCGGATGCAGTCCTTATTGTTGTGAGCAATCCACTCGATGTAATGTGTCACGTAGCCTTGGAAGCGAGCGGTTTTCCGAGAAACAGAGTTATCGGGATGGCCGGAGTTCTTGATTCCGCACGTTTTCGTTCCTTTGTTGCAACGGAGCTTGACGTATCCGTCGAAAACACCCAGGCCTTTGTCCTGGGAAGACATGGTAATCACATGATACCCGTCCCGCGGTATTCCACAGTGTCGGGAATCCCGATTACCGAACTGCTCCCACCGGATCGAATAGAAGCCATTGTTGAACGCACAAGAAACGGCGGCGCGGAAATCGTGGAATTTTTGAAGACCGGCAGCGCTTACTACGCACCCGCATCAGCCGCGGTTGAAATGGCGGAAGCGGTCATCAAGAACAAAAAGAAGATACTCCCCTGCTCCGTCTATCTTCAGAAGGAATATGGCATCAACAACGTGTTCGTGGGTGTTCCTGTCAAGCTGGGCAGCAACGGTGTGGAGGATATTATCGAGATACAGCTCACCCCGGAAGAACAGGACTTGCTGGAAAAATCAGCCCGGTCCGTCCTCGACCTTCTGCAGGAATTAGGAACTTGAGAGGCCTTTTTGTATTGTAACTGGTCGATAGACTGAAGGTAGAAGGCTAATAGGGACAAACTTCAACCACTTGCTCAGCAAGTTTGAAACAACCGAAAGCATAATCAAGGTCGAAAAATTTCACACTAATCCTTACTTCACCTGAATAAAACGCTTCCCTTTTACTTTTAGCAAAGTGAGTTCTTTTATTGCATCACCTGTCTCGTCAAAGGAGATGAATCCCGTAATCATGGGAAGCATCTCAACCTGACTGAGGGCTATCTTTAAAGCATTTCGGGTGCGTATTGCAGGATCTTCAATCAGACACAAAAGCAGTGTGGCGGCATCATGTCCCTGTGCATTCAAAAAGCAGGGCTTTTTGCCAAACGTCTCCTCAAAGCTGTTGACAAATTCCCGCACAACACGCCTTGAATCGGCACAGTAGAAGCCGGTTGGGAAAACCGCGCCTTGCACGTAACCCGCTGACTGTTCCAGCAGCCTGCGGGAGTGCCAGAGATTCGTGCCGATGAGTAAGACGTCTGACACATCGTTGTACGCGAGCTGGGGCGCAATGAGATTTATGCTTCCTGACGTATCCGGAACAAATACCGCGTCAAAATCGACAATTGCTTCAGGCTCCTCGTTCTCCGTTGCTTCATCCCGGGTGTCTTCTTCTGCTTCTATTTTGATTTCGAACAAATCTGCTTCTTCTTCCGTGATCTCGTCTGAATCCGTTGCTTCCGGCTCAAATCGCTCGTAATACATGCCGGTGATTTTTTTGATGGGATGGGCGAAATCGGTTTGCTTTGCCTGATACGATTCAACACCCACCACCTGTCCCCCGTGCTTGATCAGCTCATCCCAGAACAGGTCCATGAACCGGACACCATAGACGTCGTCGGGATAAAGAATCGCAAATTTCCTGTATCCGAGTTTATCTATTGCATAAGGGACTATCGTTCTTATCTGTTGCAAGGGGGTCAGGAAATTTCTGAACACATAATCCCCTGTCCTGGTGATATCCTGCTTCTGGGTCAGGGCAATGATGGGAATGCCGAGATTCTGGGCGGTTTCAGCGAGAGATTCAGCCGTAATCATCGGCCCGATGATCCCGATTACCTTTGCCTCATTGACGAGATACTCCAGAACATCGACGGCTACTTCGGGATCGCCCTTTGAATCCTTTATGATCAGGCGAACCGGGGCGCCGTCAGATGAGGCATTGAACTCGGCGACGGCCAATTCAACTCCGGCCAGAACACGCATTCCGAACTTCTCGTAGGGACCTGTCAGGGGAAGAATACAGCCAATCGTCCACTTGTCAATCGCAAGGTCTTTTTCAAGCCGCTCTGCTAATTCCCTCGCAGGCCCGGCCAGTTCATGTGCCGGAAGATCTGTCACCAATTCAAAAAGCACCTCCTGGGCATTGCTTTCAAGTCCCTCTTCTTCCAGTAGCCTTGCCTGTTGAAACAAGATGTGCCCGTAAGGCTCATCTTTTTCGTACTTATTGTACTTCCGCACGAGTCTTTCAATATCCGGAGCGGCAAGACCTGGCACAGCCCGTTTTATCCTCTCCAAAGGACGTTGTTTCCCCTCCCC
>MAXM01000300.1:6275-14303 GCA_001751015.1 Desulfobacterales bacterium C00003106 | reverse complement strand
GCGCACCCTCTGCTTCGGACTCGTCTTTGCGGAAAGGAGGCTTTCTGCATAGAATATGGCGTCTTTGTATCTCATCTCTCTATAATACGTATCCGCAATATTGAACTTGGCAGTGCCTGCCCATGGGCTGTCAGGATAGTCAAAAATCAGCGCTTGATAGGAGTTCCGCGCAGCCTCATATTCTCCCAGCATGATATGGACGTTTCCTTGTCGCATCAGGACCCTGTCAACAAAAAGGAGAGGGCCGGGTTGACTCAGATAATCATCGTAGATAAGGATCGCCTTTTGATATTCCCCGGCCTCTATTTGACGTTCGGCCTCGTCAAGAATCCTGTTGGCCTGAACTGCCTGAGGGGAAACGAGTTCTTCTTTTTTGTCAGGAATTCTCTTTGCACAACCCGAACTTAGAAAAATCCCGACAAAAACGGCAAGTACTGCTATACGCATTATTTCAAGACCTTTTTTCTTTGGCATAAGCTCCTTATTCCGCAATGTGTTTGCGTGCCGCCTGGGGGACAAAACATGCCGGACGATCGAAAGAAGACGGAATGTTTAGTTGTTTCCGTGCATTAGTCAAGGCATCCGTAATTGAATTGAGCCCTTTTTCGTCATAGAAGATTCGGCAAAAATACTCGCCCCACGTCGTCATATATATTGTTGCATATTCATGGATCTTTACCAATTTTCGATCCATGCTGAAGTTTACCGTCATGAAAAGCTTCTGTATTCGCGGCTCTTTTGAAAGTGCCTCTGCGGCGATTTCTTCAGCCTCGTTCATCGGGAAAAACCGGTGCAGTTCTTCCATAAGATCAAGGATGTCCTGAAGAGAAACAGGCGTTGGGTTCGGCATGAGATGAAACGACCCACCCGGCGCATAGAAACCGTTGTGAACCAGCCAGATGGCGATCTCCTGGATGCGCCCCCTTTTCAGCAGGTCTTCTCTTTTGCGCCCTCCCTGCCTGTCGGTTTTTATCTGGTAAAGACGCCAGACCGGTATGTCTTCATTCCCCTTGACATGTTTCAGATACAACTGATCAAACAGGACACTACCGTGAAGCACAAGCTGAAGTTTTTCCACCTTGTCGGGCTGTTTTGAAAACTGAACGAACATCTTGCGGCCTATGGTTGTCAGGTCCTGCGGAGTGATTATTGTCTCGCCCTCAGATATCTCATGCAGCGAACTGCCCAGTTTCCTGTATGTCTCTATCATATACTTGTTGATACCGGCGCTGAGCCGGAATATCCTGTCAAACGGCCATTCCCGAAAACGTCCCAGGTCATTCACCATTGCTTCAGTCCAGCCCCGGTTCCTGATATAATCCTGCACCAGCCTTTTCTTGGCGCCGATCACCGAGTCCGACTCAGAGATCGATCGAATTCCAAGTTTCAGGAAAAAACAGAGCTGGAGCAGCCTTTCTATGCTTTTTTGTCCTGTTTTCTGATAATATTCCAGGACCTCTTCAAAAAGCAACAGATACGGATCCAGGCGCTGAAGGCCTTTGCTTGCAGACAACCACCCCTCCTTGAGCTTATTGCACAGAAGGCCGCTCTGATCTTCGTCCTGAATATATTTTTCCAGAAGAGCCATCTTTATCACGGACTTGTAAGGACTCTTCATCCCTTTGAAGAGCTGCCATATTGAGGCGCCAAAATATTCCCCCTTTGGAATAGTGGAAACATCTCCGAGGTCAAGATAATCCTTGTGGAATCGGAACGCCAGCGAACAGAGGGATTGATAATGCTTATGCCTTATCCCGGTCGGAAAAACGCACCAAAAGGGTATCTTGCCCGCAACAAGAAACATTGTTCGGTAGAATTCCTCTTTCAATATCTTGCCCTGAGCCGATCCGGAGCTCTCCTGATCACTCGCGCCGAACCGGTCCTCACGCACCCTCGGAAGGTCAATTAAGAAAAAATGAATATCCGTATTAAATATGCGCTTCGCCCATTCTTCAATCGCGCGCAGTTTTGCCTTGAGCAGACCTGTCCCTGCTTCTCCCAGCTCTTCATCGTTTACGCAGACCCAGTAGTCTATGTCGGAATCCGAGGATTGAGCCACCGTGCCCACGCTCCCGATGGTAAACAGACCTTGAATATCATGCTTTTTCTGCGCCGATATGGGTGATTCGTCTATATTGAAATACTTGCCAGCCAGCCGCATGATTTCTTCGGAGAATGAGTACCCGAAGATCCCTGACGGGGCGTTTCGCACAGGATTTTCCGCCGGAAGGAGCTCCCTGCTTGAATGAATCAGGAATGGTATCAGTTCAAACAGATCAACCTGTTCAGGCCTGAAGGTGTCTAATGCAAGTTCGGTCCTCCGAAGGTTGTATTCAAGGAAGCCCTTACGGCGCCTGTCCATCTCATGAGAAAGTACCACGACACTGAAGCCGCCGCAGGCAAGGTGTTTGTCTTCAAAAAAGAGGGAAGGAAGCAGAATATCCGCAAACAGGGCTGAGCGTGCATTCAAAAAGGCCCCTCTTGTAGCTACGCCTGAAAAATCAACACCCGAAAAATCACAGAACTCTCCGCGCGCCAGGGAAAAATCCGACAGGTAAAGCCTTGCACGGCTAAAAGAGACCCGGGCCAGATGAGAACCAACAAAAGACGCCTCGGTAAGATCTGAACGCAGAAAATCCGACTTCTTTATCCTGGCGTCAATAAAAACAGAGCCTTTCAGATCCGCGAGGCTGAAACATGACTCGTAGATCCAGGCGTCTGCGAAACTACACGAACTAAAAACAGCCTGCGTGCAATGGGCCTTTTTCAACACGGCATTTTCGAATGACACCAAATCAAATGACGCGTTATCCATGTTGACATTCTCAAAATGCGCCCCCTTGAACGAAACAGAGTGAAACTGTGCGGATGAGATATTCACGTTTGAAAAAAAGGCCCCGTCAAAACTCGTATTCCGGATATTGACACCTGACAGGTCCAGATCAGAAAAGACTTCTCCCCGCAATTCCTCACCTTCAAGCGCTTCACGATTCACAAGGCGTTCAAGCAGCCTGCGTCTTCTCCTTTTCGCGAGAATCCCTTTTGTCTCATTGATCAGAGACGTGTATTTGCGCGTATCATCTTGTGCGGCCTCTTTGTTCTCTGCTTTTTTTATTGAATCGACCAGTTCAACGAGTTTCCGGGCCTCTTCCCGCACCCTGTCATCCGGACTTTTTAGATACTGATTCAGGAAAAGCGTCAGCTTTTCGGGATTGTCCTGAACAATTGTATGAACGATAGCCTGCCGCGCCTTTTTCGACTGGTCCGGCCCGAGGGCTGTCAATACGCCGTTGAGTTCCATCCATTCCAGGTGGCGGAATGATTGATACAGACGCTCTTTCATGGCGGGAAAATCCTTGCAGAGATCATAGGCCCTCTTGCCTGTCCCGGGGACCTTCAGCGCGGCAAGGGTCTTGAAAGCCTGAAATCGAACCTCCTCATTCCTGTCATCTGCGAGGGAGGAAACCGCGCTGATGATCGCGGAATCCTTTCTGACACTCGAACGGCCCAGTACTTCAAGACATGCGACACGAACCGAAGATGCCTCATTGGCCGAAAGCAGAGGAAGACACAAATGATATTCGGACAAATCCCCGAGAAGTCCGAGGACCTTCAGCCCCTTGATCTTTTCCTCTTGACGGTCGCTCCTTAACTCAATATCCGCTACTCTCTTCTGTATGCGCAGTTTCTGACAAAGATCATAAAACACTGAATCCAAGAAGGCCTTCCGATCAAAGAGATCGGCCAGAAACGCAACAACACAGCGAGGCTCCCTGATATCTTCAAGAAGCAGCCTTGCCGACGAACTGTAGCGTTTGCGGACCGAAATCCGGTCAAGCGTATACTGATAAACAAAAAGGAGCCGCTGGGGGACGGGAATCCTTCTAACTATATCACATGCGATATTTTCAGGAATAATACGCTGCGCAAAAAACTGCCAGGCAAGAAACGCCCCTCTTTCGCCGGTTTCCAAAAGGGTGTGGAGGTAGAATCTTATGAGTTCATAGTCCGTCGTGATCTTCATTTCCCTGTAGACGGCGAATAAAAACTCCTCCACCCTCCTTATCGGCACGGCAGAGGGGGCATTTCTGCTGTTTTGTGCGGAAAGGACTATCTGCCGGGCAAGCCTTTCAAGAGATCTTTTTGCTTCTTCCCTCACTTCGAGCCGAGTATCTCTCAACCCGAAAAAAACGATTTGCAATCCGTTTTCTACATCAAGTCCTCCTGCAAGACGGATCATCTTTTTTCTCAGGTCGCCGTCCGCCTCTTTCCACATTCGATTGAAGGCATCAGAGAAGGAGGACGAAGGATTGCGCGCCTCTCTCTCAGCGTCAGGGCTATCGCCGGCCAAGAGGACAAATATATTCTTGATTTCAATTTCAGTTTTTTGTTTATTCATAAGAAACAACCCGGGGCGCGAACAAGTTCTTCTTGTCTGTCACGGCCAGACAGATTAGAATATAAAATAGATAATTATCGATGTCAATTACATGTGTCTCTGTCTCCCTCCTATGGATCAACTGAAAATCCCCTAAACAAATTGACAGTGTGGCGGATTTTGTGTAGATTTTGCCAACAGGTTCTGTTTTGACACAATAAGGGTTCGCTCAAAAATAAATTTGCATTTTCAGGGGTTGAGGCGCCCGCATGGCAAGGCGCGAGGAGGGCGAATAGCCAGGCTATTTAATCAACGAGCAACGCAGCCATGCGGGATGGATCGGCTCATCAAAATGTGAAGTTATTTTTGAGCGAGCCCTAAACGCTCCGGGGAAAACAAGTTGGTTTTTTTGGCGTCTCGGTGAGCTGTTTTGAGGACTTTTGTGATGGACATGATAGACATACAAAGTCAACCGGATGACAGAAATATTCCCATAAACAAAGTGGGGGTAAAGGGGATTCAATATCCGATTACGGTCTTTGATCGCAAGAACAGTATTCAGCATACCATAGCTACAATCAATATGTATGTGAATCTTCCGAGACATTGCAAAGGGACTCATATGAGTCGCTTCATAGAGATCCTCCATCTCTTTCGCTACGAGGTTTCCCTGAAAAATATATCAACGATCCTGAAGCAGATGAAGACCACCCTTAATGCGGCCTCGGCGCACATTGAAATAGCTTTCCCCTATTTCATCGAAAAAAGCGCCCCTGTGAGCAAATCTAAAGGGCTTATCGACTACGTCTGCAAGATAGCCGGGAGCAGCGACCGTATGGATGTAACGGACCTGATCGCAGAAGTTACGGTTCCGATATCGACTGTCTGCCCATGTTCTAAGGAAATCAGCAGGTATGGCGCACACAATCAACGGGGAAAGGTACAAACAAGGCTTCGCTTCAAGAAGTTCATCTGGTTTGAAGATATCATCACTCTAATCGAAAAATCAGCATCAAGCGATGTCTATTCCGTCCTGAAACGCGAAGACGAGAAATATGTGACTGAAAAAGGATACAACAATCCGATGTTTGTTGAAGATGTCGTACGGACCGTAGCTGAAGAACTGCGTGATGATGAGAACATAACCTGGTTTTCCGTAAGCGCCGAGAATTTCGAATCGATTCACAATCATAGTGCGTATGCGTTTATTGAAAGCAAACAGGCTTGACTACATCGGTTAGATATTGTCTGTAACCGGCTTTTTCGAGAAAATTCTTGAGTCATTGCGGGTTAGTGTGAAAACAGATTTAATCTGTATGTTTGAAACAAGCAAAAGCATAATCAAGGCCAAAGATTTCCATAATAATCCACGATGAGCCAAGTTTTTGACTCTTAGATAAGAGTTCGGGAAAGAACAAGCTGGAATGCGAAAACGCCAGGCTATTTTTTTTGCGAGCAATAGGGAGATCTGTGTGCTTATCGTCTTGATCGGATACCGGTGCAGCGGCAAGACATCAGTGGGCGAAAACATGGCGTCGATCCTGAAATGGCGGTTCATTGATTCAGATCATGTCATAGAAGATAAGGCAGGTCAATCCATCGATGAACTGGTTGCCGCAGGCGGTTGGCCTGACTTCAGAGAAAGAGAGACAAAGGCCGTCAACAGGCTTGCAACGCTTCGCAACACTGTCCTTGCAACAGGGGGAGGCGTGATACTCAACCCGAAAAATACCAAGACCCTTCGGCGGCACGGTACCGTGATATGGCTGAGGGCTGACGCCGCGACAATCAGGGCCAGGATGATGAAAGACGCCAAAACCCGATCACAGCGACCGGGGTTGACTGACATGGGGCCGATACAAGAGGTTGAAGACGTCCTGCTTGAACGGACGTCCTTGTATGAAAACGCGGCCCACCATGTAGTTAACACGGACGGTAAATCGATAGGTGAGATATCAAACGAGATTCTAATGGTTGTTAAAAGAAATATATAGAAACACGACCTTTATTTCCCGGTTTACACTTTTTTCAAGAAACTCACGCAAAGAGACAACGAAAGGAAAACAATCGTGGCGGGGAACACGTTTGGGAAGGCCTTTAAGATTACAACCTGGGGAGAATCTCACGGCAGGGGAGTGGGTGTTGTTATAGATGGTTGTCCTCCTCACATACCGTTGACCGAAGAGATCATTCAGCAAGACCTCGATCGCAGGAAACCGGGGGTTGGGCCCGCTTCCACTGCAAGAAAAGAAGAGGACCTTGTAAGGATCGTTTCAGGGACCTTCAGAGGGCTGACCACAGGGACGCCGATTTCCTTGATGGTTGAAAACCGGGATGCAAAAAGCAGTGCGTACAACAAGATCAAAGATCTTTACCGTCCCGGACACGCTGATTTTACATATCAGAAGAAATACGGAATCAGGGACTGGCGTGGTGGAGGGCGGGCTTCTGCCCGCGAAACAGTGGGAAGGGTTGCTGCCGGAGCTGTAGCAAGAAAACTCCTTTCAATCAAATCGATCTCGGTGATTTCTTACACGGTTCAGCTCGGAGGGGTGCGGGTCTCGACAATAGACGTCGCGCAGATAGACAGGAATCCCTTTCGCGCTCCGGATCAAACCGCTGCGGCAGAGATGGCAAAAGAAGTCGCCGGAATCAAAAAGGCAGGGGATTCAATCGGAGGTGTCGTGGAGGTTATTGCTCAAGGGGCGCCCCCGGGACTCGGGGAACCGGTCTTTGACAAGCTGGACGCGGAACTGGCCAGGGCATTGATGTCCATTGGCGCTGTAAAGGGGGTCGAAATCGGCGCCGGTTTCAAGGCTGCAGAAAGCCTCGGCTCCGAAAATAATGACCAGATCAGTCCCGACGGTTTTCTAAGCAACAACGCCGGGGGTATCCTTGGTGGAATTTCAAACGGAGAGCCCCTCATAGCCCGCGCGGCAGTGAAACCGATCCCGTCCATAGAAACAAGACAACAGACCGTGACAATAGACAATGTGGCAACAGAGGTTTCTGTAAAGGGGAGGCACGATGTTTCGGCCATACCGAGAATAAATCCGGTCTGCGAGGCAATGGTCTGCCTGGTGGTTGCAGATTTTTATTTACGACAGAAGACAATCAGAGGATTTTGAGACGTCATGGATATGAAGCTCATTGGGAGTACGTTTCTCCTCATCTTCCTCGCAGAACTCGGGGATAAGACCCAGTTGGCCACGTTTTCCATTGCCGCTCAAAGCGGAAAAAAATGGAGCATTTTTCTCGGGGCATCGATTGCCCTCGTCGCAACCAGCCTCTTGGCGGCTCTTTTGGGAGGTATGTTAGGGGATCTGATAAGGCCGGAATATGTCCGGACAGGAGCAGGCATCCTCTTTATAGTTTTTGGCATATTGATGATTTTCGGCAGGCTGTAACCCTTCCGAGCAGGCCGGATTCCGGAGTTGGCTTGTTGACAAATCCATGTAACTGGTATATTCTTACAATTTTTTAAATCCTAACAATCTCAATCTGTGCAGTCTTGGAAAATCCAGCGCAATATTGGGGCATTATTTGTTTCCACAGCACTAACGGAGTGAGATGCTTGTATAGTTTAACAGCAAAAGCCTGATGCTATATAGACCTTCAGATAATAATTGCACAAGGCTAGAGGAAAAAAT
>MAXM01000300.1:0-6230 GCA_001751015.1 Desulfobacterales bacterium C00003106 | reverse complement strand
GGATTTTGACCGATAACGCCGTGCAATTATTTATGTGAAGGTCTATAGCTTCAATTTTTTCAAAGGGGGGCATAATGAGTTCACCGGTTCAGGGTCTTAGAATAGGCGTTGCCAACAGAGGAGTTCCGGCGCTTCGTATAGGACGGACGATCAGGGAAATGGGAGCCATATATGTGGCGTTTGCCACGGACACGGACAAGACCGCCCCTCATATTTCCAAGGCCGACAAGGCTTACGCCATCCGAACCGAACGAGGATATCTGGATATAGATGAAATTGTCCGTCTTGCAAAACGCCACGATGTCAAGGCGCTTCATCCCGGCTGGGGTTTTGCGGCGGAAAATAAGAGATTTCCTTCCCTGTGCAAGGAAAACGGGATCATCTTCATCGGTCCTTCAGAAGAGCCGATGAGCAAGCTCGGCAATAAGGTTACGGCCAGGGCCATTGCAAAGTCCGTTTCCGTCCCGGTCATTCCCGGATCCGAAAATGCGGTGACCTGCGAGGAGGCAAAAGAGATCGCCGGGGAGATCGGTTATCCTGTCATGATCAAAAGCGAAGGGGGCGGGGGCGGCCGCGGAATCGTAATAATCAACTCACCCGACGAACTTGAAAGTCAGTTTGAAAAGGCCTCTGCTATGGCAGAGGCGAGTTTCAGCAACCCGAACCTGTACATTGAGAAATTTCTCACCTCGGTAAGGCACCTCGAGATACAGGCTGTCTGCGATACGTTCGGCAATGCAGTAGCCTTGCATGAACGGGACTGCTCCACACAGCGAAAGAACCAGAAGCTGCTGGAGATCACCCCCTCTCCATGGAAAAAGGTAAGCAGCCAATTGAGGCAGACACTGAAGGACGCGACTTTAAGGATTACGTCCGCAGTGGGGTATGACTCAATCGGGACATTTGAATTCCTCGTAGACGAAGAAGGAAATTACTATTTTATTGAGGCCAATACCAGGCTTCAGGTGGAGCACGGCATTACGGAACTCCTTTACGGGATAGACCTTGTTGAAGAGATGATACGGATTTCATTTGGCGAAAAACTCAGCCTGAAAGAAGAAGGGCTTGATCCGAGAGGATTCGCCATGCAATGCCGTATCAACTTTGAAGACCCCAAGGATAATTTCAGGCCGAATGCCGGTGAAATAACCCGGTATCTTTCTCCAGGCGGCGAGGGCGTGAGGCTCGATTCATGTGTATTCGACGGGTATGAATTTCCCAAGGCCTATGACTCTCTCGGAAGTCTCCTTATGACCTACGGAAGCACATGGGAAAAGACCATGTCAACGATGCAGCGCGCGCTTTCGGAATACTTCATAGGCGGGCTCAAGACAACGATCCCGTTTCACAAGAAGGTAATCGCCCATCCGAAATTCGGGGCAGGTGAGATCTATACGAAGTTCATCGACAATACGCCTGAACTCATGGTCTACAAAGAGACTGTCGCAGAAGAGATACGTCTTTCATACCTGATGGCCGAGGTCACGGCAAGGGGGTATAACCCATATATCGGGTTTGGCGCCTATCGCAAATTCGGGGACACCAAGGTCGGGCCTATGGCTGTAGATGTCGCCTCATTCACCAAGGATGCCGTCACGGACCATTCATATCAAGCGCCATTTGATCCGAACGGTCATCGGGATAAGATCCTGAGCGCACTGCGAGCGTCAGAATATGTGGAATTCTGCAATACCACCCCAAGAGACATCACCCAGTCAGAAACAGGAAATCGATTTCGACTCCATTCAGACCGGCTGATCGGCCCACTCATAGACCGGTGCGGATATGTCTCCATAGAAAACGGGGGCGGAGCCCATTACCATGTAGGGATGCTGGGCTGTATGACAGATCCGTGGGAAGAGGCGGCGGACTGGAACAAATTCGCTCCGAACACACAGAAACTCATCCTGATACGCTCTACAAATGTGCTCGGTTACGCCCCTCAGGGCCGGGAGATCATGCGCCGGACAGGGGAGATGATCGCCAAACACTATCATGTAATACGCTGCTTTGACTTCCTGAACCATATCGAAAACATGGCTCCCTTTGCCGAAATAGCCCTCAAGGCCGAGAATCGCATCTTTCAGCCGGCCATTAGTCTGAGCTGGGCGCAAGGGTTCGATGTCCCTCACTATCTTGGCGTGCTTGAGGATATCCTCTCCATGACAGGGCGGATTTTAGAATGTGAAAATGACGAGGCATCGAAAAAGATCATATTCTGTCTCAAAGACATGGCAGGGGTGTGTCCGCCACGCTTTATAAAGAGTCTGGTTGCGGCGATTCTTGATAAGTACCCTGAGCTGGTTATCCAGTATCACCGCCATGCCACAGATGGTCTTGCAGTGCCGGCGCTCGGTGCGGCGGCCCAGGCAGGGGCCAGGATTCTTGATGTGGCTGACGGCCCAAGCGTCAGGTTCTACGGTCAGGCGGGGGTTATGCCCGTGGTGGCGTATATTGAAGGAGAACTTGGCTTAAAGACGCGTCTTGACAAAGAAAAAATCAGGGAAACCGCGTTTACCCTCAAGCAGATCATGCCGATATACGATCACTACTGCCGACCGACGTTTCTTGGAGTCGACCACGATGTCACCCGGCACGGGCTTCCGGGAGGCGCCACATCAAGCAGCCAGGAAGGAGCCCTCAAACAGGGCTACGCTTTCCTGCTTCCGAGCATCCTTCTGGTCCTTGAGTTCTACAGAAAACTGATCAGGTACCATGATGTTACGCCCGGGTCTCAGATCACCTGGACAAACGGATACCTGATGGTCGTCGATGCCTATGAACGAGGCGGGATGGCGGAGGTGAAGAGAATTATCGACATCCTCAGGAAGGTGACGACCCTTTCCGAAGAAGAACTCGACGAACAGACAAAAGAAGATCGTTTGATACTCTTTGCCGGCGTAAATGACGCGTTCAGAAACCTTCTTGTCGGCAAATTCGGCAGGCTGCCTCTTGGCTGGCCTGCGGAATGGATTTACCGGTCCGCATTCGGAGACCACTATGCAGACGCTCTCAACGACCGGACAGAGGAGAGCCCTCTTAATTCCCTTGCCCCTGTCGACATAGACAAAACAAAAACAGAGCTGGCCGGGCACATCGGAAGAGAACCTTCGGAATACGAACTCGTCAATTATCTCAACCACCCCGGAGACGCCCTGAAACTCATCAAGAACCTCGAAAAATTTGCCGACCCCAACGTACTGCCCGATGATATATGGTTTGAAGGACTCGATCCTAACATTGAGCGGGAGTTCAGGACATCTGACGGCAAGGTGCATACCATAGAGGTCATGCGCATCGGCAGGATAAGCAAAAAGGGGAGAAGAAGGATACGGTACAAACTTGACCACGAGGTATTTGTAGAACAGTTCCAGATCGAAGAAGGGTCCGCAGAAAAGGCCTCAGTCGAAATGGCCGACAAGCAGAATCCCTATCATGTCGGCGCCCCATTTGACGCCGATCTCTGGCTTGTTCACAAAAAGGCCGGAGACACTGTGGAGGAAGGCGAAGAAATCCTGAATGTTTCGCTGATGAAGGTCGAATACGGGATAACTTCGTCTGTACACGGGATTGTGAAACGGATACTTGTGCTTGCCGATTACAAGGCTGACAAAAAAATGATACCGGTAATAAAGGGACAACTCCTGATGGAGCTTGCCCCTCCCCGTGAGTGCTGCACAAGCTGTAATGCCGAGATCAACGAAGGAAACAAGTTCTGCCCGAACTGCGGAAATAAATTATAGAGTCTTCCGGACTGGTCAGTAATTGTCATGAACTCGACCAGTCCAACAACTCGAATAAAACAGAAGGAGATATGCATGGGAAGTGTGGTAAAGAAACGTAAAAAAAAGATGCGGAAACACAAACACAGAAAATTGCTGGCTCGAACGCGCCACCAGAGAAGAAGGAAATAAATAGTCTATCTACAATCCCCTCCCCTTGACAGGGGAGGGTTGGGGTGAAAAAAGCACGCGATAATTATACTCATACTCTATTTGCCAGGCTTGCTGCCATTAAAGTATTTTAGGAATTCGTTTTTGGGTGAAAGAACCAGAGTGGTTTCCTTTTGCATTGACCTTTCAGTGGCCTCCAGCGTCTTCAGAAACGTGAAAAACTCAGGGTCTTTTCCAAATGCCCCGGCATAAATCCTGACCGCCTCTGCGTCTCCTTCTCCTTTTGTAGTCTCTGCCTCTTCATAAGCTTCCGCCAGAAGGATGGTGCGGTCTTTATCGGCGCTTGCCTTTATTTTAAGGGATTCTTCCTGGCCTTCGGACCGGTATTTCTTTGCCTGCCGTTCACGTTCGGCCCTCATTCTTCCGTACACGGCATTTTCGTTTTCCGGCGGCAGGTCTGCGCGTTTTATGCGCACGTCAACAATGTCAATGCCGTAGTTTAGAGCTATCTTCTCGCTACTTGCCGTCACGCTTTTCATGACTTCACTTCTTACCTTGGAGACAATATCTGTGAGTGTATGCCTGCCAAGTTCAACCCGGAGCTGCGCATAGACAATATCATCTATACGGGCCTGTGCCCCGGACATGTCTCTCACCGTCTTGTAAAAAAGAAGAGGATCTGTGATAAGCCAGCGGGAGTAATTGTCTAATACCAGTGTCTTTTTGTCCGCGGTAAGTATCTCAGCGGGAGCTGCATCATATTCCAGGAGGCGCTTGTCAAAATATATGACTTCGTGGACAACAGGTATCCTGAAATGCAGACCCGGCCCCTTCACGCCGCCCACCGGTTTTCCAAGTCTTACAACGATTGCCTGCCGGGTTTCATCAACAATAAAAAACATCATATTGAAACCGACGACCACTGCTATCAGAACGATTAGCAGGGTTGTATACTTCTTGTTCATATCAGTCCGCCTTTTTTGCCTCGGGTGTTGACAATAACTTGGTCATAGGGAGGACCGGAACAAGGTTCCCGGCGAGTCCGTCCTCAATAACGATCTTGTTTGCGCCTTTCATTATCTTTTCCATTGTGTCAAGATAGAGCCTCTTTGCCGTAACCTCTTTGGCCTTGGAATATTCCTCCAAGATGGACAGGAACCTGTTGGCGTCGCCCTTTGCGTGATTGATCTTGGAGGCACGGTAAGCAATCGCCTCATTGACCACCTCCGACGCCTTTCCTTTTGCCTTTGGGAGAATATCATTCCGATACCCTTCGGCATCATTGATATACTTGATCTTGTCCTCTTTCGCGCTGGCAACATCCTTGAACGCGTCTATCACCTGATCCGGAGGCTGGACATCCTGCAGTTGCACAGCCACGATCGTGAATCCGCATCTGTATTTGTCAAGTATCTGCTGCTGCAGCGCTTTTGTCGCTTCCTGGACCTTGAATTTTCCGGCAGTGAGGATCTCATCGATCCTGCTTTTGCCGCTGACCTCCCTGATTGCGGCCTCAGCGGCATCGCGAACCGTTTTTTCCTGTTGCGCCACATTGAAAAGGTATGCCGCTGCGTCAGTGATCTTGTACTGAACAATAAACTTGATGTTTACGATGTTCTCGTCACCGGTGAGCATCAGCGACTCGATAGGGACATCCTGGTACCGGGCAGGCGACCCTGGAACCCCCGCAGCCCCTGTCCTGAAGCCGACCTCCAGTCTCCGTACCTTTGTAACCTTTGGCTTCAGCACTGTCTCAATCGGCGCGGGCAGGTGATAATGCGGTCCTGGTCCTACTGTGTACGCCATCTTCCCGAAGCGTTTTACTACCCCCATTTCATCAGGCTGAACGATATATATACCGGTCAGGAGCCATCCTATTAATATGAGCGCAAGGATGATCGGTATGCCGGGCACCTTTAGCTTCTTGAATTTCCGGATAATCGCATCTACCTGCGGAGGTGAAGCGCTGCTTTGAGCCTGTCGATCTTTGAGTTTGTCCCAGTCCCAGTTCATTGTATACCCTTTGCAAAATAAGTTCAGAGAAAGTTTATATAGACCTTCACATAAATAATTACACGGCGTTATCGGTCAAAATCCTCGACAACGTACCCCACAATGTACGCCTTACTCGAATTTTCCCCTCTAACCTTGTGCAATTAATTATCTGAAGGTCTATTTCTTACGTCTACCCCAATCCCATTTACAAAAGATATCTCAATGCATTTAGTGAGTCAAGCAAAAAGGGCATAAGGGTGCGCAATAAAGGCGCTTGAGCGACGGGGCGGGGTATTAAAACAGTTACTTTTCGTTTTCAGGTGTCGAGGCGCCCGCATGGCA
>MAXM01000299.1:382-4264 GCA_001751015.1 Desulfobacterales bacterium C00003106 | reverse complement strand
CCTAAATCCGTTATAATCAGGATTTTTCAAAGCTAAACGCTAATGATTAACAGCTAATCGCTCAATTTAGGTTTGAATAATTCTTACGACATTTTCACATTAATCCTTTTCTTTTTAAATAATATTTTGTAATATAACCTTGTTAGAGTTAATAACTCTATGATCTTTTTACCAGGTGCAGCATAATAATGAAACGTTTTATTGATCTTGAACTTGAAAAATGGAAATCATATAAACGCCGAAAGCCGCTCATTCTTCGTGGTGCCAGACAAGTTGGAAAGACCTACTCAATCAAACGGTTTGGACAAAAGTTTTTTGATAATGTTGCACTTTTGGACCTTGAAAGAAACCCGGATTGGCATCGGGTTTTTAATGGAGACCTAAATCCGCGCCGTATATGCTCCGACCTGGAAGTCCTGCTAAAGCAAAAAATTATTTCCGGGAGAACTCTGCTTTTTATTGATGAAATTCAGGCTTGCCCCAATGCAATCACCGCACTTCGCTATTTTTATGAAGAACTGCCTGATTTGCATGTAATCGCGGCTGGTTCACTGCTTGAATTTGCCATGAAAGATATTTCTTTTCCAGTAGGCAGGGTACAATTTATCCACCTTTATCCATTATGCTTTGCAGAGTATCTTAAGGCAACAGGCAACGATGAAGCTGCTGACATTATTCTCGGCCGTCCCGGGCCGCTTTCACAGGCGGTTCATGAGTTGCTCTGCACGGAATTGCGACGATATTTTTTCATCGGCGGTATGCCTGAATGCATCTCAGCATTTATTGAAACCGGTTCAATGCAAGAATCTTTTGAAGTACAGGCTGAAATTTGTGATACATACCGAATGGATTTTGCAAAATATAGCCCGCGCGCAGACAAACATTGCCTGAACAGTGTATTTGCAACAGTCGTGCAGAATGTCGGGCAGCAGATAAAATATTCTCAGCTTGGCGAAGGATACTCAAATCCAACCCTGAAAAAGGCCTTTGACTTACTCTGTTTGGCAAATGTTATTAAGAAAATCCCTTCAGTTAATCCTTCAGGACTACCGCTTGGAGCCACTGCTAATCAGAAAATTTTCAAGGCATTGATAGTTGATACCGGACTTATGCGACATCTTTCGAGAATGCCGGTAGATGTCGAATATCGCAAGACACATTTGCTCAATATATACCGTGGTGCAATGGCAGAACAATTTGTTGGGCAGGAACTTTCGATTTCTCAGAAAGAAAATATCTACTACTGGTCAAGACGGGCAAAGAGCAGCTCCGCGGAAGTAGATTTTGTTGTGACTATTGACGGCAGGATTTATCCTGTAGAAGTAAAAAGCGGTTCCTCAGGCAGACTTAAAAGTTTACACCTTTTTTTAAAAACTTATCAAAATTGCCCTACTGGTTTTGTTTTTTCTATGAGGCCATATGCGGAATTACCTGAAAAGAATATAGTGTTTATCCCTCTATATTTTGCCTTTTCAGCAACCAGGGGAAGTTGACAGCAATAAACCCCGAGCATGCTGATGCTTACTACAATCCGGAGATTGCTCTTTCAGAGGCTACCAACTTAAAACGGGACACTTTCCGTCATTTTGGCTCTATGGNNGGATTTTGACCGATAACGCCGTGCAATTATTTATGTGAAGGTCTATCGCAATAAATCCCAAGTATGCTGATGCTTAGGAACTGGGACGAAATCCACCTGGTCATGAACCTTCAGGGGAGCTGGATCGATCTTGAGACGCTGTTTCATGAAATGGGTCATCTGCCGGCAACAGATTCACATACCTTGATTTACTATTGACAAATGGCAAGGGTTATTGTATATTTTATTTTTTTTGCGGGCATAGCTCAGCTGGTAGAGTACAAGCTTCCCAAGCTTGGTGTCGCGGGTTCGAACCCCGTTGCCCGCTCCAGCGTGTCCCTTCTTGAGGGGGCTCCGGCAGTGTGAAAGCCGGGTGGCCAGCTTCAACTAGTGGGTTGTTTTGATAATTTTTACTTGGTTGTTTCTGACAAAACCAATAAAGATGGTTATGCAGAAAGCGTTTTGTTCGCCTTGCAGGCTCATCAAAGGCTTTTTTCGAAACCATCATAAGAATTATTGAAGAATCGTACTGTTGACAGCGGGCTAAGGCTCGCTTTTTTTTTGAAATGGAAAGATGGATAGTATTGTTGAGCAGGTTGAGAGATTGGCCAAATCCTTGCTTTTGTCCGAAGGAATGGAATTGGTTGATATCACCTATGGTCACAAGCAAGGCAGGTGGGTTCTTTCTCTTTTCGTAGACAAAGAAGGGGGTATCGGCATAGAAGACTGTGTGGCAATCAGTAGAGAATTCGGCGATGTCCTGGATGTTAAGGATATTATGCCTGATTCATACAGTCTCCTTGTTTCTTCTCCCGGCCCGGACAGACCGTTGAAGCAAAAAGAGGACTTTAACCGGTTCAAAAAACAGAAAGTGCGGATCAAGGCCAATTCTCTTTTGGAGGGAAGAAAGAGTTTCAAAGGGGTTTTGCTGGGGTATGAAGACGAGATGGTTCGTGTTCAGGAGGGGGATAAAATCCATACTATTCCCTACAATTCCATCGCAACGGCGCGGCTTGATATGTAATAGAAGGTTTTTGTCATGATATCAGATATTAGACGAACTGTTGATCAGATTAGCCGGGAAAAGGGCATAGATCAGAAAATACTCATTGACGCCTTGGAAGAAGCTCTCGAAACCGCTGCGAGAAGAAAGTTCGGGACAAGCGTTGAAATAGAGGTGTCTTACAATGAAGAGTTAGGAGAAATCGAGGTTTTTCAATTCAAGGAAGTGGTGGAGAAGGTTCAAAGTGAGGATATTGAGCTTGGGCTTGAGGAAGCCTTGGAGCTGGACCCCGAATGTGAGGTAGGTGACAGCCTTGGAGTCAAGATAGATATTGACAGCTTCGGACGGATCGCCGCGCAGTCTGCAAAACAGGTTATTATTCAGAAATTGAAGGTTGCTGAGCGGGACGTGGTCTATGAAGATTATGTGGATCGCAAGGGTGAGGTACTTAACGGTATTGTTCAGAGGATAGAAAAGGGTAATATCATAGTGAATCTTGGCAGGACAGAAGGTATAGTGCCGTCAAGAGAGCAGTCTCCGAGAGAATATTATCGCCGCGGGGACAGGATTCGTGCGTATCTATTGGATGTTGTACGGAAGACAAGGGGGCCGCAGATTGTCTTGTCCAGGAGCCATCCTGATTTTCTGACTATGTTGTTCAAGGCGGAGGTGCCTGAAATCAGTGAGGGGATCATAGAAATAATGGGAGCAGCCCGCGAGGCCGGAAACAGGGCCAAGATCGCCGTTGTTTCCAATGACCATGACATCGATCCCGTAGGCGCTTGTGTGGGGATGAAGGGGTCGCGGGTTCAAAGTGTTGTTCAGGAGTTGCGCGGTGAAAAAATCGATATTATTCCGTGGCATGCTGATATGGCCAAATTTGTGTGCAATGCTCTCTCGCCTGCGGAGATCTCACGTGTCATTGTTGATGAGCAAAACAAGGGAATGGAAGTGATCGTGCCTGACGAATACTTGTCAGTGGCAATCGGAAAGGGCGGTCAGAATGTCCGGCTGGCATCCAAACTCACCGGATGGAAGATAGACGTCAAGAGCGAGGCAAAATACAGCAAGGCCTTACGCACCGGCTACGAATCTCTCCTGTCCATCCCCGGAGTAACACAAGAGAATGTGGATGATCTGTATGAAGCAGGTTTCTATTCCGTAGAGGAGTTGAGCAAGGCATCGGTGGATGAATTGGTACAGATAAAAGGCATCGATGCTGAAAATGGCGCA
Source organism: Desulfobacterales bacterium C00003106 (assembly GCA_001751015.1). GTDB lineage: Bacteria > Desulfobacterota > Desulfobacteria > Desulfobacterales. The sequence goes on along the minus strand of MAXM01000299.1, from coordinate 449 downwards.
GCGCTTATAGAAGCGGCTCAGGGAGTATCAGAACAAGGGCCTGGTGATGAGGAGCTTGCAGATAACC
>MAXM01000299.1:0-274 GCA_001751015.1 Desulfobacterales bacterium C00003106 | reverse complement strand
GATAACACGGGCTCATCAGTCGATGCAACAATGCCTGTAAACGAAAATAATGAGACCCCGGACAAAGAAGCATAAACCGGAGAGGATGTGCATTGGCTGCAGGAAGAAGCAGGCCAAAAGCGAACTTATGCGGTTTGTTTGTACTGATGAAGGTCGTGTAAGACCGGATATTCAACAGAGGCTTGGTGGTCGGGGGGCCTATCTTTGCATCAACACAGAATGCCTGTCAATGGCCATACGTAACAATAGCTTCAAAAGGGCGTTTCGTAGAAAG
>MAXM01000298.1:18701-19467 GCA_001751015.1 Desulfobacterales bacterium C00003106 | reverse complement strand
AACAGATCGGTCACGCATACCCCCTGGGGGCAGTGCTCCTGGCACTGATAACAGGTAACGCAATCCCACAGCATCCTTGAGCCTAACGCCAGATCCGTAAGCCCGAGCCCAACCGAATGCATAATCTGATGCGGCAACAGCCCCAGGACTTCCTGCGGATTATCGTAATTGCCCACCACAGGACATACTGTTGTGCAATTCTTACAACCAAAGCAAACAGAAAAGGTGTTTACCTCTGCCGACAATGTGGCCCCGCTTTGAAGGCCTGTGTCAGCAGGAATAAGAGAAAGGACCTTGTCCTGCATATCTACCGGATTGAACTCAGCGCCAATGGCCTCCCTGGCCCAAACCACGGGTTCCGGATAGCCCTTTTGAACCAGATACTCCTGCAGGTTGACCCACAGATCCTGCAGGTTGATGCCAACCGGACAGACCACGGTGCAACGCTTGCAATTGGTGCATAGATAGGCCCCTTCCTGAATCATCCTGAGCTCTTTTGCACTCAATTCCTTGCCTGAGGCAAGCGCCTTTAATGAGACCATCTTTTCTGAGGGAAGGATATTCACATTTGGAATTTCCTCAAGAACCACTGCAACAGAGCACCGTAAGCTGCATGTCCCACATCCGGTGCAGGCATCCAGTTCAATGGCCTGTTTGGTGGCTATATTGGCCCTGTCTGATTCGCCTTTTTCCATGACAGCATTGGCAAGGAGACTAAGAGGACTGGCAAGGATATGAAAAAACTTACTGAAAGGAAGATAGGCCA
>MAXM01000298.1:16766-18634 GCA_001751015.1 Desulfobacterales bacterium C00003106 | reverse complement strand
TTGGCTATCCCATAACCCATAAATGCCCATTGAGGCCGGGAATGACAGTCCACGCAACTCATCTCATGCAGTTCCTTGCCCAGTTCCAGGGTCTTCGCATCAAACGGCCCTTTTACATCAGGTGAGACTGTTTCAAATTCTTTTACCCAAAAGGCCTCCAAAGATCTGAACTCTTCTTTCCCTTCCAACCCTCCATACTCCTCGACCATCTCCTGATACGTGGAGTAAGAGACTATTTTTGATCCCTCTAAAAGAATACCGGAGATCATGATAACAGCGAGGATGATTATGGCGTAATGATCCCTGGCCGTTGTTGTCAGACGCGGCACCTTCAAAATAAATCGCCGGTAAAGGGCAAGACCTAATCCCAGGATCACCAGGGCGCCAAACAGGTCCCTTAAGAACATGAAGGGGTTGAGTGTCGAATAGTAGTCCGTAAACAGGGCCGAGGTAATAAAGTTATCCAGGGCATGCATCAGTAGAAGGAGCATAAAGCCCCCAAATATACACATATGCATGAACCACCGGAGAAAGTCCTCCCTCAATATCCTTATCTGCAAGATTACATCAAGGAGAAAGACCCTCAGCAAGGTGAAGACCTTCATGCTGAACAACGTCGATATAATACCCTTGATGGCCGCAGAAACCCTTGTTGAGGCCGGTATCTCCACAGCATCCATGCCGATCTTGTATCGAAACCAGCCGGATATCTTATAGACCAGACCAAGCCCGAAAATTACCAGAGCAATATTTAAGGTAATATCGTAAAACATAAGCTTATTTGTACCCGTTCACGGGGGTCAGGGCCCGGGTTTCAGGGTCCGGGCTTTTTCGCGATAACCCCTCGTAATCCATTAAGCATTTGTCAATTGTAAATTTTAAACTCACAACTCATCACTCACAACTGTTATTATCACTGACTCCTCCCACCCCCGATCCCTGGCCCCTGACCTGTTTCAGGTGATAAGGTCCTCTCTGACAACCTTCCTCGGACCTCCATGTCCGCTGACTCCCCAGTCCTTAACAGGCAATATCTCTTCCAGACTTTCCAGCCGATTCAGCTTCTTCAATCGATCGATGATCAATTGCCAGACGCAATCAATATCCGGATTGATCTCGCACTTGCCATCCACAGATCCGCCGCAAGGACCATTAAAAAGACTCTTTGAACACCTCGCGACGGGACACAATCCACCTGTCTTATCCAGGATACAGTTTCCACACCCTGCACACCGTTCCGACCAGACACCCAATTTCTCGGTCATACCCATAAAACCGGTATTAAGACCAGGCAATATCACCTTGTCCGGGAAACGCTCTGCCATTGTCTGAACACCAACCCCACACGCGAGAGAAAGAACCGCGTCAGCGTCGGCGACCTGATCCTTGATCGGATCCATGAATTCAAAATCGCATTGTCGCACGATCGTATCTTCTCTGATCTCCACATCCTGTTCGGTCATTTTTCTGTCTATCCGAATCATGGATGCCATGATCTCCACCTCATGCTTGCCTCCGGCAAAGGAAATAGCCACACAGGTCTGACATCCCAAAACCAAAAGACGTTTGTACCCTCTGATCATCTCTTTGATTTCGTCAAAATCCTTTTGCTGTGCTACAATCATAAGTTTTGTCCCTTCGCCCAGCCTCTTGGCCGGATGAAAAGGGGATCAGGTCCCTGATCCCTGACCACCGATCCCTGGTCCCTGTAAACGGTTACTTTTCCTTCAGGGGAGTTACCCCTATCTCCTTGACCCTGTCGGTCATCTCGTTAACCGCGTTCACAAATCCATGAGGGTCGGATGCGCCGATATAGAACATTTCGAGCCGATCGCCGCCGAGTCCTGTTTCCTCCAGGAGTTTCTTTG
>MAXM01000298.1:2378-16755 GCA_001751015.1 Desulfobacterales bacterium C00003106 | reverse complement strand
GTAGGCCACACGCTCCGTGGCCCGCAAGTTCCCTTCCACGAAATGGCAACTACCTATTTCGCAGCCTCCCACGAAGACGGCATCCGCCCCCGCCTCAAAGGCCTTGAGAATATGCTCGATGGATATCCTGCCGGTACACGGATATTTGATTATCCGCACCGTGGACGGGTACTGCAATCGCTGGGAACCGGCCATATCCGCGGCAGTATACGTACAATACGTACACACCATAGCCTCAATCTTGGGATCAAATTCCTCCATTATATACTCCTTATTACTCTTTAAGCGCCTAAAGTTGAGGAATGCGCTTTCAGCGTTACTAATTGACAACATACCTCAACTTTAGGCACTTTAGCGCACTTTAGGCATTTTATTTACACTGCTATGCGGCGCGAAGCTCATGCAGCGCGCCTATCTTGGCAATGTACTGCTCGTCTGTGTTGTGCCCCACGGTAATGGCCCCGCGCGGACAGGCCGCGGCACAATTGCCGCATCCCTGACAGGCCGCCGCATCGATAACAATAACCCCTTCTTCCTCATTAATCTTCGGCACGCCGTAAGAACAGGTGCGCACACAGGTCATACATAGGATGCACTTTGTTTCGTCCACAAAAGCCACATCCCCGCCCGCCAACATCTCTTTTTTTGACAGAATCGTGCACGCCCTTGAGACAGCCCCCTTTGCTTGGGCAATCGATTCATCCATGAACTTGGGGCCGTGAACCTGGCCGCAAAGGAAAAAACCGGCATTGGCAAACTCGAGCGGCCTCAGTTTCAGATGCGCCTCCATAAAGAAGCCGTCCTCGTCCAGAGGGAGCTTGAAGACGTCCGCGAGTTTTCTGCTCTCTGCATAAGGTCTGATAGCCACGCTAAGCACGACACGGTCGGCATCGATTCCGATCTCGGCCCGCATGTTCTGATCATAGACACATACCTTGAGCCTGCCACCTTCTGATACCTCGGGTTTTCTTTCCGGTTCGTAACGGATGAACCGGACACCTTCTTCGCGCGCCTTCTTGTAGTAGATCTCCTTGAACCCGAATGTCCTGATATCCCGAAACAATACATAAACATTGGCTGCGGGGTAAAGCTCCTTGAACTTGCGGCTGTTCTTTATGGCGTCCGTGCAGCAAACCCTGCTGCAATATGAGTGACCTTCTTCCCTTGAACCCACACACTGGATCATGACCACGTCTTTGACATCAGCGAGTTCTTCTCCTCCGGCAGCCAATTGCTGCTCAAAATCCCTCTGGGTAAGGACCCTGTCGTCTTCGCCGTAGAGATATTCTTTGGGCTTGTGCATCTCACCGCCCATGGCTATCATCCCCACGCCGTAGGAGATTGAGTGTTTCTTTCCGCCAGCCAGGATATGGCTTGAAAATTGACCGACATGACCGCTGCAATCAAGCACCTCTGCCTTGGTATAGACCGTAATCAGGGGGTTCTTCTCCACATTGCGGATCAACTCCTCGACCTGCTCTGCCGGCCTGGCCCCGTCTTCCGTGTAATGAATAAACCTTGCGCTCCCTCCCAGCCTCTCTGATTTCTCCACGAGATATGCCTTGTGGCCATGCTCAGCCAGGCTCAAGGCCGCAGTCAGGGCGGCCATACCCCCTCCCACGACAAGCGCTGCGGGAGTCACCTCAAAGGGTGTCTCGGAAAGCGGCACAAGACGGGCGCTGCGGGCCACGGACATCCTTACAAGGTCCTTTGCCTTTTCCGTGACATCAACTCCGCCGGCCGCATGTACCCAGGAACACTGGTCCCTGATATTAGCCATTTCAAAGAGATATTTATTGAGACCTGTTTCACGCAAGGTATCCTGAAAGAGTCCCTCGTGGGTCCGGGGTGAACAAGACGCCACAACCACACGGTTAAGCCGCTCTTGCTCTATGACATTCTTCAACTCATTCTGAGTATCGGTCGAGCAGGTAAAAAGATAGTCCGAGGTAAAGACAACATCGGGCAGGGTCCGGGCGTATTCGGCAACGGCCTTCACGTCGACTGCTCCTGCAATGTTGCTCCCGCAGTGACAGACAAAGACGCCGATACGAGGGTCCTGGTCTTTCACGTCCCTTTCCGCGCAATAGGATTTTTCCTTGACCATCGTATCCCTGGCGTCTGCCAGGAAACCGGTCGCCGTCCCGGCCGCGCTGCTCGCCTGAATAACCGTATTCGGGATATCCTTGGGACGCTCAAACGCGCCACAGACAAAGAAGCCGTCCCTTGACGTAGCAACACTATCCAAACGCCCGCTCTTACAAAATCCGAACTGATTCAGCTCAATATCGAGCTTCTGCGCCAGATCGCGCATCGCTGAATTCGGCCGAAGCCCGACTGAGAGCACGACCAAATCGAAATTCTCTGTCAAGATCTCACCTGATCCGTCCACGTACTGAATCTCAAGAGATCTGTCCGGGTTCTCCACTACTCTTGAGACCATCGACCTCACATAACGGACACCACCCCCATAACGGGCCCGCTCGTAATACCGGTCAAAACCCTTGCCCTGGGCACGGATATCGATATAGAAGATCGTCGGTTGTATCTCCCTGTCATGGTCCTTCGAAATCACCGCCTGCTTCGTCGCGTACATACAGCAGACCGAGGAACAATACTCGTTGCCCACACTGGCATCCCGCGAACCCACACACTGTATCCATGCTATCTTTCGGGGTTTTTCGCCGTCAGACGGGCGTTGGATATGCCCTTCGAACGGCCCTCCGGCGGAAAGGATACGCTCGTAATCGAGGCTGGTCAGGACATTCGCATAACGCCCGTATCCATATTCACCCTTTAGCCGTGCGTCAAACGTCTCAAACCCGGACGCCAGGATGACCGCGCCTGCCTCAACCTCTATGATCTCATCCTTCTGCTCGAAATCAATCGCCTTGTTCGGGCAGAACTTCTCACATGCCCGGCATTTCCCATTCTTGAAGTAGATACAGTTGTCCTTGTCGATTGTGTAAACAAGTGGAATGGCCTGCGCAAAGGTCAGGTAGATCGCTTTTCGCTTTCCGAGTCCCTGGTTGAATTCATCGGGCACCTTCTTTGGACATTTTGTTGCACAAATACCACACCCGATACACTTGTCCGGATCCACATAACGGGCTTTCTGCCTGATCTTCGCCTTGAATTGACCGGGATCGCCCGTGACTTCGACGAGCTCGGCATAGCTGATAATCTCGATGTTCGGGTTCTTGGCCACCTCGATCAGCCTTGGCGACAGCATGCAGGTGGAACAATCATTGGTTGGAAATGTCTTGTCGAGTTGAGCCATCACGCCACCTATGCTCGGTCTTGATTCGACAAGATAGACCTTAAACCCGGAGTTGGCCGCATCGAGGGCCGACTGCATCCCTGCAATACCACCGCCGACAACAATCAAAGCGCCGCTTTTCTTCGTCTTATTTGATTTATTCTTCACCATTGTATGATCTTCTCTCTTCTATAACAGTTCACGAGGTCGGGGGGCCAAGTGTCGGGTTTCAGGGATCGGTCTTTTTCTCGACAGCTCTTTGTAATCCATTAAGCATTCTGCCTGATATAGACCTTCAGATAATTNNAATTCGAGTAAGGCGTACATTGGGGTACGTTGTCGAGGATTTTGACCGATAACGCCGTGCAATTATTTATGTGAAGGTCTATAGAGTGACGATTGGCAAGTTCTATGCTCACCACGGACGATCTTCCCCAACCCCTGATTCCTGACCCCCTGATCCCTGATCTAAACAAGCCCTGCTTCGGCAAGGAGCCTGTCCGGCTCGACAAAATGACGGGAAAACCAGGTCTTCACGCCCCTGTGAGCCATGGCAAGCCCTATCATCTCCGTAAAATAGATAATAGGAAGGTAATACTCGGTTTCGAATTTTCGACAGATCTTCTCTTGATACATGTCCAGGTTGGCCTGGCACATCTGGCAGGAAACCACTATGCAGTTCGCCCCCGCTGCGTCCGCTTTTGCATATAGCCTCTTCACCAACTCGAGGACGATATCCTGCCTTGCGATCACATGGCTTGCGCCGCAGCAATCGGTCTTATATGACCAGGGAATCACTTCCGCGCCGAGGCGGTCCATGATGCGGTCCATGCTTGTCGGATTCTCACAGGCCGCGGCATCAGTAATCCCGGGAGGCCTGCTCGACATGCAGCCATAGTAACAGACCGCCTTGATCCCGGATAGAGGCCTGGTCACTCTTGATTCAATCAGATCGAGAATATCATCCCGACTCATAAAATCGGCCAGATCGAGTATACCGGTCTTCTGATTATAGAATGACCTTGCCTTTTCCGCCGTTTTCAGCCGGTTGAAACAGAGCGGGCATGGCACTACCAGATCCTGTCCCTTGCTTGCGGCTATGGTCAGATTCCTTCCCGCAAGCTCAATGGAGGCCTCGTGATCTATGCTGTGAGCAGCCGTAGCGCCACAGCAGTTCCAATCCTCCAGCTCCTCCAGGTCAATCCCCAGTTCCCGACAGACCGCATGAATAGATTCACTATAATCCCTGGCAGTTCCCTCTAATGAACAGCCTGGATAGTAACTTACTTTTCTCATTTGTGTCCCTACTTTATAGAGATTGTCAAATAGTTGAATCGTCAAATTGTCAAGTAGTTAACCACTCAACTATTTGACCACTTGACCATTCGACCACTTAACCATAGGTCTCACTTCAAGATCTTACTAATTTCTCCCCTTGCCTTGATCTTCTTTGGAAGGAGATTCATCCGTCCTTTCTTGAACATGGACCAGCCTAACAATAGATCTCCTATTAGGGATCCATCCTGTAATCTCTTTCTCAGCACCCCGCTCTTGAGCATATAGTTCCTTATCAGCCCGGCCTCGGAGATACGCCCCAACTTCCTGATTTCATCAAGAAATGTCCTGTGAAAGGTATAGGTATTGGACTGCGGGATGTCAGCCCCTCTCCTCACAGCCGTTTCCTTCAGGTAGTCCATGACCCCGGCCACGTCAACCCCATTGGGACAGCGCGTCGTGCATGTCTCACATGCCGAACAGACCCAGATCGTTGAACAGGATAGAACACGCTCTTTCTGCCCCATCTGAACCAGGCGAATAACCTGATCCGGATAGATATCCATGGCAAAGGTCACAGGACAACCATTCGTACATTTTTTGCATTGATAACAGGCTGAGACGCCAATTCCCGTCTCCTTTTCCACTTCTCCGAGCCATGCGGGTTCTATATGCAATGCGTCATTTGTGTTTTCCATATATCGATTGCCTTAAATTCCTGAACTCTTGATAATATCGATAATCTTCTCTTCATGCCCGGGCGCCGAGATATGAACCCCGTCGCACAACCCTTTATCCTTAATCGTCCCGATGAGCCGGGCCGCTATCTCTATCCCCTTTTCGATGCCCGCGCCTTCGATATCCGCAAGGACTTCATCCGGCACAAAAAGGCCGGGATGACTGCCGTCCTTATAACCCGGAATCTCCTCGGCAACGAGAAGAGAAACACCGGCGATCACCTTGACTCCCTTTTCCTTTGCCTCGCTCACAAACGGCGCGAGATTGTCCGGATTAAAAACAGGATGGGTCAGCACAAAGTCAATGCCGGACGCCAGCTTCTTTTTGAACTTGAAAAGCTGAGGCCCCACAGGATCGCTCTCCGGATTTGCTACTGCTCCCACGCAGAACTCGGGTGCGCCCGCAAGCTCGTGGCCCGTCATGTCCCGGCCGCCAGTCAGGGAGCGGACAGTTTCTATGAGCTGAACCGAATCAAGGTCATAGACCGGCATGGCGTCGATATGATCGCCGAACCGGACATGATCACCGGTCACACAAAGGACGTTTCTTATTCCGAGAAAGGCCGCTGCCAGGAGGTCCGACTGCAATGCCATCCGGTTCCGGTCACGGCACGTCAGGTGCATGATCGGTTCACCGCCGCTTTCGGAAATCAGGTGACATGCGGCCCATGGACTCATTGACATGACACCCCTCGGGTTATCTCCCACCCCTATCGCGTCAACCGTATCTTTCAAATTTCCAACAATTGGACCAAGGCTGTCTGCATCTATCCCCTTGGGGGAAGCAACCTCTGCGGTCACCAGAAACTTTCCCGACGTCAGGGCTTCTTTAAACGATCTTTTCATCTTTATCGAATCTCCGCTTATACGCTTCATGAATTGACACGGAAGGATGCGTCTGCCTGCTGTTTTTCCGGGGAGGGAGCGTCTTTTCTATGGATTTGAGATTATCGCGGGCGGACATGCGGTCATATATCTTTACCCATGCACAATCAAGCTCGGGATTGACCTCGCATTTCCCGTGTCTGGCTCCCCCGCATGGTCCGTTCAAGAGCCCCTTGGCGCACATGGTTACCGGACAGATACCCCCGGTTTCACCGAGAACACAATCCCCACAGGATCTACATTTCTCCGTCCATACACCCGGCCCCTCCGCCACACCGATAAATACCGTATTTAAGGCAGGAACAACCAGGTTCTGATCATATACGTCGCTGAACAACTGCACACCGGCCCCGCAGGCCATTGAAACAACAATATCGTAATCACCCAGGTCTTTCTTGCTGCCAAGATCAACCAAAAACTCCGTGTCACACTGTCTCTCGGCCATGGCCTCGTCAACCTGCACATCCTGGCCGACCAATCTCAGGGCAATACGAAGCTGCGACGCAAGTATGGCCACTTCTTTCTCCCCGCCGGCCAGACACACGGCAACACAGGTGCCACAACCAACGACTAATATCTTCCGATGTCCGGATACAAGGTCCCTTATTTCGGCAAACGGTTTTCTCGTTCCAACAATCACGGCTCACATCCTATTTTGTCAAGTTGTCAAGTAGTTGAATAGCCAAGTGGTTGAATGGTCAAGTGGTTGACTACTTCATCACTCGACTACCCGACCATTTGACCACTCGACCAATCACTAAATAACAATGGCCCCGCGTGGGCATTCCACTGTGCAAAGGCCGCATCCGCGGCACTTAAGGGGATCAACCTTCACAGGGGCCCGCTTTTCCTTCCCCACATAGGCGGCATCAAACGGACAGACCCGGACACAGGTCAGGCAGCCGGCACATTGACCCGGCTTTACCCTCGCCACCCTGCCCCACTCCTGCAAGGTTGCAATATCAACGTATTCACTCTCAAGGGCCATCTGCCGCAGCGCATTGATGATACTACTCACTCGCACGCCCTGCGGGCAAACAAACTGACAGGTGTCACAACGGGTACACTGCCAGATCATTTCAGAAGACAGAAGCCGTCCCTTCAGCCCCAAGATAACCATATGAATGATCTTCCGCGGATCATAATCAGGGTTTTCCCTGCTTACCGGGCAGATACCCGTGCAACCCCCGCAGGCAAAACACCGCTTCAGATCCTCAGCGCCCGGAATATCAGCCAGCACATACTTGAATCTTGGATCCAGTTCTTCCTCACCTATGACCAATCCTGCTTTCGAACTCATCAGACAACTTCCTCACCGGGTCCGGACAAGCGCCAGCGTCCCTCGCTCTCAGATGCCTTTCCCTTCTTACCAAGCTTAGCCAAAAAATCCGTGATCTCTTCTGCCGAGAGACTGACTTTTCCGGCAAGATCCTTCAGACTCAATGGTCCCTGCTCTTTGAGCCGAAGGAGTATCTCCTGTGCGCCTATCTCGGTTCTTACTGTTTTACCGAGTTTTTGCATTACCTTTTCTTTCACAACTTCAGGGCTGTAGCTTCCATCTTTCCTGAATTGTTTCGTCAGGTTACCCAGTCCAGTCCTTAGTTTTCTGACCTCTGTCGCTGATCTCGCCGCCCGCAGTTTGAGCAACAAATCCTCCGCGTCCTTTTGCTCAGCATGACCAACAGGACCTAACTCCTTTATCTTTTTTGTAAACGCGGTGATCAGTTCTACATACCGCGTCCCTTCAGCGGCCGAGGCCCACTCAATACTGAAGCGCTCAGGATCAACACCTATCTCTTTGAGAATCCCCTGTACAAGTTCTGCTGTCAACATAGCGTCATAATTACCAAACTGGTAATGACATTCACCGAGGTGTCAGCCCCCTGCAAATATGCCGTCCGCCCCGGAGGCAAAGCCTTCGAGAACAAACATCGGATCAATGCGGCCCGTACACATTACCCTTATGGTCCGCAAATTCGCCGGGTACTGATAACGGCCCACACCCGCAGAATCTGCGGCAGCGTAACAGCACCAGTTGCATAGAAAACCGAGTATCCTCGGCTCGAATGAATCCTGAGACATTCTATTTCCCTTCCCTAAGCGCCCGGATCTGGGCCATTATTCCCTCGTTGGTAAAGCCTCCCATGGAGATAGCCAGGGTCGGGCAATGCGATGCGCATATCCCGCAGCCTTTGCATGAAGCAGTAATGGTCTCTGCCTTTTTCCTTTTTTTCACCTTTACAAGCTGTATGGCATTGTATGGACAGAGGCTTTCACAGATACCGCATCCGATACATTTTTTCTTGTCGACATTCGAGACGACCGGCGCAACCGCCACAAAACCCGTGGCCAGCGGTGCACATGCCTTGCCGGCTGCGGCCTTGGCCTGGCTTATTGATTCTGCAATCGATTTTGGAGAGTGGGCAAGACCGCACACATAGACACCCGATACAGCCATCTCAACCGGGCGGAGTTTTACGTGTGCTTCCAGAAAAAACTTCTCCTGCGTAAGAGGAAGTTTGAGCATTGTTGCGATATCTTCCACGTTGTTTGGGACAATACCTACGCTCAGCGCTACGAGATCGGGTGCAAGCCTTACCCTTTCGCCAAGCAGACTGTCTGCAAATTCAACCCATATCTTGCCGTCATCCTGCGTAACCACGGGAGGATCTTCTTTTTCGTAATCTATGAAGATCACGCCCTGTTCTCTTGCTTTGCGATAGTAGTCTTCCATGAATCCATAGGTCCGGATATCTCTGTAGAGCACATACACAGACGCCTTCGGATTTATCTCTTTGAGCCTAAGGGCGTTCTTTATGGCGGTGCTGCAGCATATCCGGCTGCAATAGGCAAGGTCGTCTCCCCGTGAACCGGCACACTGGATCATTACAACTTCATTTAACTCCGCCGCCTTCTTGGGTGAAGAAAGGATCTCTTCGAGTTCAAGCTGCGTGACCACGGCTTCTGATTGCCCGTAAAGATACTTGCTCAACCGATGCTCTCTGCCGCCCGTGGCCACAACCACAACGCCATGATCAATCGTTTCAGGGTCTCCGTCACCATTAAGAGTTGTTGTAAAGTTCCCTATGTAACCTGAAATATTCTTAATCTCGGTCTTGGTATAGACCTTGATGCGTGGATGGTTTCTTACTTTCTCCCCGGTATCCGCCAGCAGCTGCGCCGGGTCCCCGTCGCCAAGCAGGGTCTTCAGTCGCCTCAGGTTCCCTCCAAGCTCTTCGGATTTTTCGATGAGAAAGACCTCGAATCCCTGGTCAGCGATACTGAGCGCCGCGGTCATCCCTGCTATGCCGCCACCGATCACCATTGCCTTGCCAATGACCGGAACGCTCTCTTCAGGCACCGGATAGAGAAGTCTAGCCTTTGCTACGGCCATGCGCAGCAGGTCCTTTGCCTTATTTGTAGCCGCCTCCGGCTCGGCTGCATGAACCCAGGAACATTGATCCCTGATATTCACCATTTCAAAAAGGGAGCGATTCAAGCCAACATCCCTTAAGGTCTCCTGAAACAGCGGCTCATGCGTGCGCGGCGAACAGGCAGCCACAATCACACGATTCAAATCATGTTCCGTGATCACGTCCTTTATCACCTGCTGGCTATCCTGTGCGCAACTGTAAAGGCTGTCATCAGCAAAAACTACGTTGTCGAGGGTCCGGGCATATTCGGTCACGGCATGCACATCTACCACGCTGGCGATGTTGCTGCCGCAGTGACATACAAGGACCCCTATGCGCGGATCTTCGGCGATCTCTATCTCTTGCGGATATTCCTTTTTGACTACCCTGGTCCCGCGCACGTCGTGCAGAATCTCAGACACGGCAGCAGCCGAGCCCGTGGCCTGCGTCACACTCTCAGGGATATCCTTTGGTCCCTCAAAGGCCCCGGCCACAAAAATTCCGGGTCGTGTCGTATTGAGAGGCAGGAAAGGAGGGGTTCGGCAGAAGTCATACTGATTCAATTTGATGCCCGCGGCCCGGGCCAGAGACTCGACGCCATCAGGAGACTCAAGCCCGACCGACAAAACAACCATGTCAAAATCTTCATCCCTGTGAGAGCCGTCCCTTGTTGCATAGGAAAGCGTCAACCGGCCGTCCCTTTCACGGACATCCGCCACCCTGCTTCGCACGAACCTGATTCCGAGCTCATCACGGGCCCGCTGCCGGGAGGCATCAAACCCCTTGCCCTGAGTCCTCATGTCCATATAAAATATGGTAATATCGAGGTCCGGGTCGTGTTCTTTTGCCACAGATGCCTCTTTGACGGCATACATGCAGCAAACCGAAGAACAGTATCCATTGCCGCACGTCAGATCTCTTGAGCCGATGCACTGAAGAAATGCGATCCGTTTTGGATGACTCTGATCCGAAGGCCTGACAATCGCCCCCTGTGTCGGCCCCCCGGCGCTCGTTAACCGTTCGAATTCAAGACCGGTCACGACATCCGGGTATATTCCAAACCCGTATCGACCAAGTATCTCTTCATCAACCCGCCCAAATCCCGGGGCCAGTATGATCGATCCCACAGAAAGATCGTGTGTTTCCTCTTTCTGGGTAAAATCGATCGCCTGTGCCTGGCATGTGGAGACACAGATACCGCACATGTCATGATTGAAATAGAGGCACTCTTTGGGATCGATGTAGAAACTCGCAGGTATTGCCTGGGGATAATCCTTGTGCAGGCTCCTTCTCAGCGCGAACCCTTCATTAAAGAGGTCCGCTATCATGACGGGGCAGTACATGGTGCAGATCCCGCAGGCAGTGCACAGATCTTCATTGATGTACCGGGGAGCAGTGGTCACACGGGCAGTGAAGTTGCCCGCTTCCCCCTCGACGGATTCAAAACTCGCGTTCGTCAACACCTTGATATTTGGAGATCGACCGATCTCAACCAACTTAGGCCCGAGTATTCAGATGGCACAATCGTTGGTAGGAAAGGTCTTATCAAGCCGCGCCATGGTCCCGCCGATGGATGTCGATTTTTCGACCAGGTAGACAAAATACCCGAGTTCGGCCAGGTCCAGAGACGCCTGGATGCCGGCAACCCCACCACCAACAACAGCCACGATCCCTGATTTAGTCTTATCTGTTTTTTCCATTTCCTCGTTCACTCAATTTATAGAAATTACAGTCAGTTTCATTGGTTCAACAAGTACCATCCGTTGACTGACAAAACCATTATGACCGCCAGCCAGCTATACCTCGAAAGGCCATAACTTGCGAGGTATAAGGGACTCGGAAATAGTGCAGACTACTTTTGGTCCTCATGAAGGATGCCTAAAATTACAGGTCACGCCTCATAGCCATATCAAAGAGGACCCTTTCCTTTGCCTCGTGAATACCAAGGGCCTCTCGCCCCTGGTCAATACGGTCGATCATCATCCGGGCCATCTTCACTGGATCGGATTCGACTGCCCACATCCCGCCATAGAGATCTTCGAACTTGTCAAAGAGATAATCGGTTAATTCCTTGCTGTTGGTCGTGGGGAAAGTACGTCCAAAGACTACATACACACCACTTGCAACAAAATAGTGGCCGATTGATACGGCCTTTTCACTCATCCACTCCGGGGCGCAACCTGCCGCCGGAACCTGGTAGATATCCTCGCCAAGGCCCCCCTCCCGGACAATCTCGGTTGCAGCGATCAATATACGGCTGTTATCAACACATGACCCCATATGCAGCACCGGGGGCATACCCACGGTCTCACACACTTCTCTCAATCCGGGTCCGGCCAGCTCAGCCGCCTCGGGCGTCAGAAGCCCGGCGCGTCCGCATGCGGTCGCGGCACAACCCGTGACAAGGACAAGGACATTGTTGGCTATCAGTTCCTTTACCACAGTGGTATGCACGTGACCGGAACGCACACGCGCACTGTCACACCCGACAACCGCTCCGACTCCCCGGATACGGCCGTTGATGATGTTATCGTTCAACGGTCGATATGACGCCCGAAATGTCCCGCCCAACGTATAATTGATGGTCTCGTGACTGAATCCCACCACGACATCCATCTTCTCTTTGGGGATATTGATATCCCCTCTCTTTGAATACCGGTCAATCGCGCCTTTGATGATCTGACGGGCCGTCTGAACAGCGTTGTGGGGATCTACCTCGACATGTTCCGCGCCCGGGATCTTTGCTCTGTCGGATGTAGTAACCACTTTGGTATGAAAGCATGCGGCAACCGCGGGAAGAGACTGCATGATACATTGAATGTCGACAACCATTGTCTCCACCGCGCCTGTTGCAAGCACAACCTCCTGCTGGATAAAGCTCCCTGCAACAGGAATCCCGTGACGCATAAGGATNNTCCTGCGCAACAAGGACCATAGCCTCGGACAGGATCGGTTCGTGGCCATGCACAACCACATTGACTTCGTTTTCGGAAAGTGTGCCGAGATTGACCACGGACCGCGTCGGAACCGGTGTTCCGAACATGATATCCTGCAGTTCCGTGGATATCATGGAACCACCCCAGCCATCTGCCAGGGCGCAGCGCGTGGCCTGCTGGATCAGGTGCCGGTATTCCTGATCTGTCCCCATGTGCGTTCGATGCATAATTTCGACGACTTCCCGCTGCACGCCCCTGGGAAGGACACCATTTTTCTTCCAGACCTCCTGCCTCTTTTCAGGGGCCCTGCGGATACAGTAGAGACCTCCCTGCTGCCTGCCGAATTCGGCCAATGCCTTTTCACCGAGCTCAACAGCAATATCCTGCACAGACCGGCCTTCAGTCTCTATCTCAAAGACCTTTGCCAGCATGAGAAGTTTGTTTTCGTCCTTGATGCCATAGTCGGTCTCCCCGTTGGCCGTAGCGAGAAATACGAGCGCCGTTTCCAAGCCGTGGTCCATGTGCGCTGACGCGCCTCCGGCAACCATACGGCAAAAATTTCGCGCCGCCACAGTGGCGGCAGTTGCCCCGCAGATCCCGATCGACTCAGGGACATCTTCAATTATCATGCACGGGCCGAATGAGCATGTACGGCAGCACGTCCCACCCTGCCCGAAACGGCAGGGCTCAATGGCACGGCCTTTCATCCGCTGTATATAGGTTACAACCCCCTGCTTTTCGGCCTGTTCCACAACACAGGTGCTCCCCTCACAGTCAATACCAAGACAGCGGGGAGCCACACCAATCGGGGCCCTTTTCAGTCCCATGTTCTATCCTCCATCATCTCTAAATACTATTTCTTGCGGCCTGCAACGTGTTTTTCATAAGCATGACGATCGTCATGGGGCCGACCCCGCCGGGAACGGGCGTAATAGCGGCAGCCTTTTCCTTCACGCTCTCAAAGTCCACGTCACCGGCCAGAATCGCCTTTCCTTCCGCGGTCTTTCCTATGCGGTTTACCCCCACATCGATAACCACGACACCTTCTTTTACCATATCGCCTGTGACCGTCTTGGGATGGCCGGTGGCAACAATCAGAATATCCGCGCGTTTGGTATGGAAAGCAAGGTCCTTTGTCCTTGTATGGCACAGAGTAACAGTGGCATTGCCACCTTCGCGTTTCTGGAGCAGGAGGTTCAGGACAGGCTTTCCAACGATATTACTCCTTCCGACAATCACGACCTCGGCACCTTCGGTCTTTATCCCGTAACGGACAAGAAGCTCGATGACCCCATGCGGGGTACAGGGAAGAAAACAATCGCCCCCGATCACCATCTTGCCTACGTTCACCGGGTGAAATCCATCCACATCCTTTTCAGGATCGATTGCATAAAGCACACGAGGCTCGTTGATATGTTTTGGAAGGGGAAGCTGTACCAGTATCCCGTGAATCTCCGGATCATTGTTCAACTTGTCGACCAGCGCAAGCAGATCCGCCTCCGAGGTATCTGCCGGCAAATCAACCCTCTTGGAGTAGACCCCGAGATTCTTGCACGACTTTTCCTTTGCGCCCACGTATACCTTGGAGGCAGGATCATCACCCACGAGGACTGTGGCCAGACCGGGAGTTATGCCATGCTTTTCCTTGAGCCGGGCTATCTCGGTCTTAATTTCTTCCCGTATCTTTTTAGCGGTTTCAGTTCCGCTGATCATCTTTGCAGCCATTCTTCATCCCTCCCTAAAACAGCCCCATCACCTTTCCTGTCTCAACATCTACGTCAACACGCCTGTAAGCGGGGTTTGAGCTGGTTCCCGGCATCAAGCTAATAGCGCCTGCACAGGGACACAAAAACTTCGCCCCGGAGTAAATCA
>MAXM01000298.1:2017-2304 GCA_001751015.1 Desulfobacterales bacterium C00003106 | reverse complement strand
CTGAGATGTGTCTTCACCATCATAGTGGCGTAGTCATCATATTGGGAGTCCCCCTCAAGCATCTTGGCCTTGGTCTCAGCCTCGGGTGTCCAGGCAACCCCGTCTGCGCCATACACTTCTTTCGCAATCATTTCCACCCGGTCGCGAAGTTTCATCTCCAGAGGATACAGGTGTTTGAAATTGTTCTCTTCGTTACAGGCATCAATGACTGCATCAGCGAATTCCAGAGCGCCTTCACCGCCATCGGCCCAGTGAGTGGATTTGGCGCAACGCGCCCCTGCCGCCTC
>MAXM01000298.1:1478-1930 GCA_001751015.1 Desulfobacterales bacterium C00003106 | reverse complement strand
ACAGAGACATGGGGTTTCAGTCCGCTGTATCGACACTTGACATTCCAAAATTTTTCAAAGCCGATATCCGCCCCAAAACCGCTCTCAGTGACATGATAATCAAACATCTTAAGCCCTATGCGGTCTGAAATGATGGAAGACTGGCCCACGGCGATGTTGGCAAAAGGACCGGCATGTACCATGCACGGCTGATACTCGGCAGTGCACATGAGTGTTGGATTGATTGTATTGCGCATCCATGCGGTCATGGCGCCGCCTACTTCCAGGTCGCCCGTGGTGACCGGCTTGCCGCTCTTGTCAAAGGCCAGGGTGATTTTGTCGAGACGGTTTCTCAAGTCCGCCAGATCCCGGATAATGGAAAGAATAGCCATACATTCGGAACCTACGGCAATGCCGAACTTGGACTGCATGGTAAATCCGTCAAAACGCCCGCCAATGCCGATGATGATGTT
>MAXM01000298.1:1319-1450 GCA_001751015.1 Desulfobacterales bacterium C00003106 | reverse complement strand
CGACGCATGCCGGTGAGCCTTTGCAGTTGTTCATCATTGTAGTTGCGCTCGTGCTGCATGCGGGCCGTAAGGGCCACCATAGCAAGATTGTGGGCGTTCATGATGTCATTGATATCGCCCGTAAGCCCCAG
>MAXM01000298.1:0-1162 GCA_001751015.1 Desulfobacterales bacterium C00003106 | reverse complement strand
TCAATGATCTTAAGGAAGTCAAGCTTTGCCAACCTCCCCATGGGAAGGATCTCTTCTTTTTCGAGGCCGAGTTTTTCCCTCCACTCCTCCGGCATAGGCATGCCCTTTTCCGCATCTTCAGAAATCTGCCAGTCCTTGTACTTGGTTGGATCAAGAGCCATTATACCCTCCTTAATACATTGATGTTGATCAGGCAGCAGTTATATACGCCAGCGATGAAGCCGTATCCTACCCCCCCACTCGACTAACCCCAAGGGTCTTTTCAACAATCGATTTCAACTCGTTGGGAACAAAAGGCTTCCTGAGATAACCGGAGGCCCCCCGCTTGTTCATTATCTCCTCATCTAAGTCAATAGTCGTATTTCCTGTAATTACCACCTTGAGGATGCCAGGATCCACCTCGTTCAGCAAATCTATCACCTCAAGCCCGGAAATGCCGGGCATATTGAGATCAATCAAGACCAGGTCAGGACCAGACCTCTTTACCTCAGCTAAACCGGAATCGCCATCAGAAGCAGTGACTACTTGATATCCCGCTTTTGACAAGACCTGAAGACAGGAATCTCTTGTGAACTCATCATCATCCACGATAAGAATCAGAGATCCATTCTTTGAACCAGACAGTACCATAGCTTTCCAAGATGGCAAAATAGAGAACTTCCAAAGCCCTTAAGCAAGACATCACTTGCTTTTCTTTTGGAAAGTCCTGCACTGCATGATTCGTGTTGCTATTTGTGTGCCACTCATACAACAAAAAGATCTATATTACAAGGAAATTATAATATGTTGATTTAACAACAAATTTCAACTTTCTTTCTCGTCCTCTTCTTACCCGAAAAGCCAGGCGTCAACTCCATACCGGGGCAGTTTGCCTCTATTGACGGGGCAGGGTTCCCCGGCATGTTCAGGTCTGCAACGCGAAACATTCATCAAGAACTTCACGCGATATTGCCGATTCGTCCTGTTCTAAAAATATATACTTTGATTTCAAGAGTATCGTGGATTAGACACCCTGTGTGTCGAGGCAGCCTTCATAAACAATGAGGCTTGTTGGAAGGAGGTCCGGCTTCGGAATCGGCCTTTCGGAAATCAGCAGCCGATTTTCCTGAAATCGCACAATGCAGCTTGCTTTGGACTCGCTCAAGAATAACTTGGCAGATTT
>MAXM01000297.1:8373-11436 GCA_001751015.1 Desulfobacterales bacterium C00003106 | reverse complement strand
TTTGCCAGACGCTCACCGTCTTTCAATCCAATGACTCTTTCTCTGATTCTATGTCTTGTTTGTTCGTGGATGTCTCTTTCCCGGTCGCCTGTTAAACAGGCCATTTGAACCACACAAAATCCTGTATGGTCCGGTTTTTTCCATTCGGTTGCAAGTATCCGTTCTATCCATTTTGTAACGGTGTTTCCGGGAATCACCGCATCTAACGGTCCATACAGAGGAACCCGTGAGCCTATGCGTGAAAGCACCCACATATTGAGACCTTCACCACGGGCGCTGCCTATATGCTTCAGCAGTTCCGCCGCGATTTCTTCCTTAACGGCCACAGGCAGCCTTTCCAGGTTGGCTATGGTGCGCCACATCTCGGTCCGTTCCATGGGGAGAATCCGCGTATGTTTTTTTCCCTTTTTTGCGGCCCCGGCAAGGGCGGAAAAGCAGTCCCTGAAAATTTCCATCTGTTGGTTTTGAGCCAATCCGCCGGCCACCCGTCTCCATAGCGTCCACCATTCCACCCGGCCTTGTTTGTCACCGGCAAAGAGAATCCCGGAGCCGTAAACCTTCCATACCTCGCGCATTCTCCAGTCATCCGCCGCATAGCCATATCCGGGGCGGAGGCAGAATCCTGTCAGGTTCAACCACCGCTCTTCGTGCCTGGCGGTTTTTTTTCGATGGTTGAGTCCCTCAAGGAGTGTATCGGAAAGATGTCTCAGGACCGGCACCGGCCAGCGTTCCTTTTTCCTGCCGATTCTGGCGCGTAACTCCTTTATGATATTTTCTGCAGTCACATCCTGCCCGGCGGAAGGCTCTTTCATGCCAAATGCCAGCTTTATGGCCTGTGTCGCTTTTTTGGTTGATTCTTTCGAAACCGGGGTTTTTTTCTCTTTTCCGGATTCTTCCTGTTCTTTTGTCTCCTCGGATGCATCTGACCTGATCTGAAATTGAAGTCTCCATCTGTGATCGCTCTCCACAGAAAGACATGACACATCGAGTGTGCCGATCTCTGTAAGACGTGTCTCGATGTGAACAGGCAGCTTGCGCACAACGCCTTTCTTCCCGAACCTGAGGATCGTCTGAAGCGGGGGAAGCTTAAAGAGGGAATCTGCGGAAAGCCGAAGTATCTCACCAAGCCTGTCGCCTTTCCTGGAATTGGAGCTGTACACGGAAAAAGAGACGGGCTGATTTGTCAGTACTTTGAATTCCGGGGATTCTATCTCCATCTCTTCCCCTTCTTCCATGCCACGCGGTATCACACAGGCAGCCGTGATTTGTCCGGGTTCCAGTGCAGCGTCGTCCCGGGCCACCTTCACATAATAGGAGCGGGCGCACCCACCCACAATTCGGACTCCTCTGCCACGGCGCACCATTCCATAATATGTCGCTCCTCTTGCCACGGCAAGGGCGGGCGAGTTGTTTTCAAGCACGAGAGGTTGAAATGCGGGGTCGGTATCATGCGAAAACCAGTTTGAAAGCATTGCGCTAATACGCTTTCGTATGATACGCGGGGTAAATACCCCGCCGTTAAAGAAGATAGCGTCAGGCCGCAGCGGGAAACGCCCGTCGGCCCGGGAAGAATCCATTTGCTCTGCCGCGTGTTTTTTTAGAAACGCCGCGAGATGGCGAGGGATAACCGGATCAGCAACAAAAGGGAGTCCCCATTCGCAAATCCCGCTGCCTGTGCCGCGAACAGGCGTCTCATCAAACCGTGTGTCCGGCAGGAAACCGTTAATAACGGTCTGCTCTATATCCTCCATATTGATGGAGTCAGACAGTGTCCCTGCCACTATTCCCTTGCCGCGTCCCGGCAGATTGATGCGAACCTGCTGAACGTCTCCGCCTGACAGGATTTTTTCTTTTGCGTTCCGGCAAAGGGAGGCAAGGATAAGCCACCTGAGAGAATCGAGACGATTTTCCTTTTCTCCGAGTATCCTTGATTCGACCAAACGGGCCAGGGCCAGGTCCATGTTGTCCCCTCCGAGCAGGAGATGCTCGCCCACAGCAATACGTTCCGGTGTCGGCGCTGCATCACCTTCCCTGACACGAATCAGGGTGAAATCGGTGGTTCCGCCTCCTATGTCGCAGACAAGAATGATTTTTCCCGGACCTACAATGCCGGACCAGTTTTCTTCGTTGTCTGAAATCCAGGAATAGAAGGCAGCCTGGGGTTCTTCAACAAGCGTGATCCGTGTAATACCTGCTTTTCCCGCCGCGTCCAGCGTGAGTTCGCGGGCAACCGCATCAAACGAGGCAGGTACTGTCAGGATCACATCCTGTTCCTCGAATCTGTCGGAGGGATCTGAACCTGCCATGAGATAGTTCCATGCGTCACGCACATGACCAAGATAGAGCGCGGACGCATCCACTGGTGAGCATTTTGAAAGTTCTTCCATGTCCGAGCCCCAGGGGAGGATATGGGCCTTACGATCCACACCCTGATGACAGAGCCATGATTTTGCAGAAGAGACCAGCCTGCCCGGGACCTTTGCCCCCTGAATACGGGCGAATTCCCCAACAGCAAAATTCCTCTCCTTTGCCCAGGCAAGATCAAGACTGCCGGCTGGAAGGTCCTGGCCGGTTGAAAGGTAGAGAAAGG
Organism: Desulfobacterales bacterium C00003106; assembly: GCA_001751015.1. GTDB lineage: Bacteria > Desulfobacterota > Desulfobacteria > Desulfobacterales. Next base: position 8,846 of record MAXM01000297.1, on the reverse strand, counting down.
ACGGAAGGCCTTCCCGCTCTTTCACCTCGCCTTCGGCAACCAACTGGGGGACGGAAAATGTGCGGATCGCATCGGCCCCGCCAGTCGGATTCCGGCGCGTATCCATATATGCGATCGCGGAATTGGTAGTGCCGAGATCTATACCTATGATATATCGTGATCGTTTTTGTTTCATCTACCAACTTATCTCTTTTCCCGGACGTTGAATTCAAGCCCCCATTTTCGTGTGTCGGCAACACAGGAAAGCTCAAGCGTCCCTGTCTCGGTAACCCTGATATGCAGTCGTACGCGCACCTGGGTTCCTTCCTGGCCTTCTTCAGCCGCAAGTTCCGTCTCCAGGGGAGCAAGTTCCTCGATCTCCCCATCCTCCCAGTCCTCTATAATGTCGCCGATTTGGTCGTCGTGCCGGCTCGTTGACCCGAGAAAACGGAAGGAGACAGGGTGGCCCACTACAAGGCCGAATTCCCTGTCCG
>MAXM01000297.1:6816-8344 GCA_001751015.1 Desulfobacterales bacterium C00003106 | reverse complement strand
TTGATCGGGGCAGGCATACCGGGGACTGCGGGCATTGCAGTCTCAATCCCTATATAATACGTACGCTCAGCGCCGCTGCGAATTCGGATACCACGACCGAGCCTGGCAAGGCCGTAGTAGACGCTGCCATGCGCAACCGCGAGGTCAAGGGACTTTGAGGTCAGAGCCTTCAACCCTTTCCCGCCTTCGTTCCAGCCTTCGAGGACCTCTGTTATGCGCTGTCTCACGGAATCGGCCTTGGTTACGCCGCCGTTAAACAGTATCGCGGTTGGCCTTGTTCCGGTTTCGGGAAGATCCGCGCTTTCCTTCCGCCTTTCAAGAAACCAGGCCAGGTGCCTTGTTACCGCAGGATCGGACGCATACGGGAGACCCAGCTCTTTGAGCCCCGCGCTGTACTTTGTTTCAGGCCGGTCAGCTACACCGCAGTCAGGAAAAAAACCCTTGAGCAGTATCTCTTCTATGTCCTTTCTTGTGAGTTCGCTTTTGATGGCGCCGCCGATGACACTGCGGCCTTTTCCGAGTACTGTAACCGGATATGTGTTGCAGGCGGGATTCTCAAAGATTTCTTCCTTGGCCCTGCGCGCGGAATGCAGCAGACCCCGCATCTGCCAGGTATCCAGTTTAGTGCCCTGATCCATCAGGCGTTTCCTGATGACGTAGGCCAGAGTGAAATCCATATTGTCTCCACCTAAAAGGAGATGGTCACCAACAGCGATACGTTCAAGAAGAAGCTCCCCGTCTGTTTCCGTTACAAGGATCAGACTGAAATCCGTGGTCCCGCCGCCAATATCACAGACAAGGACCACGTCTCCCACGTTTACCTGGTCTCGCCAGGCATCCATTGTGGACTCGATCCAGGCGTAAAAGGCGGCCTGTGGTTCTTCTAAGAGCGTAATTCGTTCCAGGCCCGCCATCTCGGCCGCCTGTACTGTCAACTGCCTTGCAGTCGCGTCAAACGAGGCGGGCACAGTCAGAAATATCTCCTGGGATTCCAGGACAAGGGCCTGATCTTCGGCTGCGATCGAGTAATTCCATGCATCCCGAATATGCCTGAGGAGCCTGGATGAAGCCTCAATAGGAGAGACATGAGGGATGACGTCTGCGGCGCCCCACGGGAGTATCGGGGCCGTACGATCAACACGCGAATGACCGAGCCAGGATTTGCAGGACGAAACAAGCCTGTCCGGCACTTCAGCGCCCCGTTTCCTGGCAAATGAGCCTGTTACAAAGCCCGGTTCCTGCTTCCATGGAAGATCCAGGCTTCCTTCCGGCAGTTCACCTTCGGCAGGATGATAGAAAAACGAAGCAAGGAGTTCCTGTTCTTCAATTGTCCCGGGAGATACTACTTGAGGGATGCGAAAAAGGTGGATCTTCGGGGCCTCGTCCTCAAGGCCCAGGGTATCTGCGTATGCTACTGCACAATTGGTAGTTCCAAGGTCTATTCCAACTATATATCTTGATTGCATTTCCATCTTTCCGTTAGCTATAGACCTTCACATAAATAGTTGCACGGCGTTATCGGTCAAAA
>MAXM01000297.1:6138-6789 GCA_001751015.1 Desulfobacterales bacterium C00003106 | reverse complement strand
TGTGCAATTAATTATCTAAAGGTTTATCTATTTTTAAACTCAACAAAGCCAACAGCTCAATTGCTGATTCATTTTTCCTCAATTTGGCCTACTTCAACTTCGGCCGGCGCTATTACGGTGTGTGTCTGTCCTTTGGGGAGACTCGGAAGCCTTATCTTGGTGATCTTCCAGCCGGAGTGCTGAAGGCTTCCCTCAAAAGGGGGCTCGCCCGTTATGTTGCCGGTGAGTCGAATTTCAGAAGGATCAAAGCCTTCGGAAATCACGACTTTCTGCTCCTCCTTTTCTTTCATGACAGGAGCGAATGTAATATATTCATCCAGAGCATTTCTGCAATCCTCGTGGATATAGCGTATGGCCGATCCGATCTGGGCATCAGAATACGGTGTGATATCTTCCTGAAAGAAATCGATCAATCTCCCCTTGTTTTGCAGCAGAGAGAGTATTCGGCACGCTCCGGACTCCTCGGCGTCAACCTTGGCCGTTTTTTCGGCCTCTTCTTGTTTGATCTGTGCCTTTTCTCCGCCTCTCCTTGGGCGTTGTTCATGGATCATGCTGCCCTGTTTGACCGTTCCTCTGAGCAAGAGAGATAGAACAAGCGTGGCCGTTATGCCGGTCACAAAGAAGATAACGGGCACGTAAATGTTTCCCATC
>MAXM01000297.1:5940-6106 GCA_001751015.1 Desulfobacterales bacterium C00003106 | reverse complement strand
TGGGGCTCCATATCCGCCACGACATCGTTCAGATGCTCAAGGGTTGGATCGATATATAACTTTGCGGCAAGGTAGGCCCCTCCAGCTAATGCCGACATAATCAGCATTAGAATCAAAAACAATATTGCCACAGTTTTTTTCATTATCAACAACTCCTTTCTTTCGT
>MAXM01000297.1:4270-5919 GCA_001751015.1 Desulfobacterales bacterium C00003106 | reverse complement strand
GCGCCTATAGGAGCGTCAGGGCTGCCTATCAACCTGATCAATTCGTCATGAACCCGACCGTTTGTAGCGAGTATCTCTTTCATGTCGTCCTGATGAGGCCTTCCGGCAAAATCGGTGACAACACCCCCCGCCTCTCTCACAATTAAGGCGCCTGCCGCAGTATCCCATGGATTGAGGTTCTGTTCCCAGAACCCCTCAAACCGGCCGCATGCCACATAGCAGAGATCAATCGCCGCCGATCCGAACCTCCTGACACCCTGAGAGAGATCGAGACAACTTCTCAGGCGAGCCATGAGCGTGTCCATGATCGTCTTCAGGTTGTAGGGAAATCCCGTTGCAAGGAGGCTGTCTTGAAGACGCGGAACCGACGAAACGGAAATGGCCTTTCCGTTCAGGAATGCGCCCTTGCCTCTTGTCGCCCAGAAACGTTCACCCAAAACAGGGTTTTCAACCACACCGAACAGGGTCTCTCCATCCGCGGCAAAGGCTATGGATGTGCAGAAGCACGGAAGGTTGTGGGCGAAATTGGTGGTGCCGTCCAATGGGTCAATTATCCAGCGGCATGAGGAACTGCCCGCGACATGCCCGGTTTCCTCTGCGAAGATGGAGTGATCCGGATACACGGCAAGGATCGTATCAATGATCACGCGTTCCGCATATTCATCGGCCTCTGTGACCAGATCAATCGCCCCCTTTTTTTTCACCGAGTGCGGTTGATTGAAGCGACTGCGAAGAAATGCGGCGGCCTTTTCAACAGCGGAAAATCCTGTTTTTCTGACATCTTCCAAATCGATTTGATCTGTCATATATGCATATCCCTCTGCCGTCAACTGATCAACCACACCTAATGCGCTTCCGCCCAGTTTTTCCCGTAATTGATATCGACCGTGACCGGCACCCTTAGCGGAATCACACCTTCCATTATCTTCCTGACAAGCGCTTCAAGTGTTCTGATTTCTTCCGGAGGCGCTTCAAATACCAGTTCATCGTGTACCTGCAGAATCATTTTTGCACGGAGCCCCTTGGCGGAGATAGCATCGTACAGTTGTATCATCGCAAGCTTGATGATATCCGCTGCCGTCCCCTGTATAGGCGTGTTTACGGCAGTGCGCTCTGCGGCCTCCCTGATGTTCCGGTTCTTGCTGTTGATGTCCGGCAGATATCGATTCCTCTTCAGCAGGGTGGTCACCCTTCCTTTGCTGCGGGCTGTTTCAATTGTCTGTTCAATGTAGTCTTTGACGCCATTATAGCGCAAAAAGTAGTTGTTAATGTACTTTTTTGCGGTACCGGCGCTTATTCCAAGCTCTTTTGAGAGGCGATAAGCGCTCATCCCGTAGATTATGCCGAAGTTGATCACTTTTGCCTGCCTGCGCATTTCCAGTGTAACAAACTCGGGAGACAATTGAAAGATCTCAGCGGCGGTTATTGTGTGAATGTCTTCATCATTTTCAAAGGCCCTGATCAGCGTATGGTCCTCCGAATAGTGGGCCAGGACGCGCAATTCGATCTGTGAGTAGTCAGCGGCAAGCATCTCCCATCCCTGTTCAGGGATGAAGGCCGCGCGAATTTTTTTCCCGTCTTCGGTCCTGACAGGGATGTTTTGCAGGTTCGGATTGCTGCTGCTCAACCTTCCGGTAACCGTTACTGTG
>MAXM01000297.1:251-4261 GCA_001751015.1 Desulfobacterales bacterium C00003106 | reverse complement strand
CAGGATGAACAAGGCCCGGCAAGGCGTCCGTGTATGTTGACTTGAGCTTGGAAAGAGACCGGTAGGCAAGGACCAGTCCGGGAAGCTCGTGTTTTGATGACAAGTCGGCCAGCACCTCTACGTCTGTGGAATAGCCTGTTTTTTTCTTGGTTTTCTTCCGGCACGGAAGATTAAGTTTTTCAAAGAGTATCTTTCCGAGTTGCTGATGCGAGTTTATGTTAAAGGCCTCGCCGGCCTCAGAGAAGATCCGGTCCTCCAGGAGAGTCAGGCGCTGTTCAAAATCCTTTGACAGTTCAAGAAGACGGCCCGTGTCTACCTTTACTCCGGTCATCTCCATCCCCATCAAGACAGAGACCAGCGGCATCTCAACCGTGCAAAAGAGGGATTCAAACCCCTTTTCCCGCAGTTTCGGCTCCAGAACCTGAAAGGCCATGAGCGTGATATCCGCATCTTCGCATGCATACGTTGACGCCGTCTCTATGGAAACCTGGTCAAAGCCGACCGCATTTTTCCCTTTTCCTGCCACGTCCGCGTAGGTGATCGTTTTGTGATTGAGATAGTCCGCCGCAATGGAATCAAGACTGTGCGAACGCAGGGAAGGATTGAGAAGATAGGATGCTATCATCGTATCAAAGGCGATCCCTGCCACAGAGAGGCCGTATCTTTTCAGTATGATCGCGTCGTATTTGATGTTTTGTCCCACCTTTGACAAGCCGGGGTCTTCAAGCAGCGGTTGTATCAGATCGAGCACGCTGTCGAGTTCAAGCTGGGCAGGGGCGTTGGGATATGAATGCGCGCAGGGGATGTAGTTCGCTTCGTGGGAACGCCACGAAAAAGAGAGCCCTACGATCGCGGCCTTCATCGGGTCTGTTGATGTGGTCTCAAGATCGAACGAGAACCGCCCGGCCTTTTTCAGATCTTCTATCAGGATTTTCAGCTCTGAGATGGAAAATATGGTTTGATATGACTTGGTTGACAGGTCCTGTTCCGGAGCGAACTCGTCTTTGAGTTGACGGAACTCGAGTTCCCTGAAAAGGGCTACAAGCTTTTCCCTGTCCGGTGGAACAAGTTCGGCCTCTTTGAAATCAAACATGATCGGAGCATTGGTGTCAATAAGGACCAGTTTCATGCTCAGCCGTGCCTGTTCGGCGCAGGCCGTGAGGTTTTCGCGCAGCTTTTTCTGTTTGATCCGGTCTGTGTGTTCCAGAACAGTATCAAGGCTGCCGAACTCCCTGACGAGTTTGAGAGCGGTCTTGGGGCCTATGCCCGGAACCCCGGGGACATTGTCTGAAGAATCCCCCCAAAGCCCCATTACGTCTACCCACTGTCGGGGTTCTATTTCATGCTCTTTCACAAAGCTGTCATGGTCAACAAAACGGTCTTTCATGGGATCAAAAAGAGAGGTTTTTTCGGAAATAAGCTGATTAAAGTCCTTGTCACCGGTCACGATTACTGTTTTATACCCCTGTTTTTCCGCCTGGCCGGCGATCGTTCCGATAATGTCATCCGCCTCATATCCGGCAAGTTCTGATGATGCGATATTCAATCCATCCACGATTTTCCTGATATATGGAATCTGGACCACCAGATCTTCCGGCATAGGAGGGCGATTCGCTTTATACTCCTTGTATATCTTGTGGCGAAAGGTGGGACCCCTGCTGTCAAAAACCACACAAATACGGGCCGGATGTCTGTCTTCAAGCAACTTGAGCAGCATCCGGGTAAACCCGAATACCGCATTTGTGGGAAGTCCTCTGGAATTCGACAGGTGCCGTATGGCATGATAGGCCCTGTGAATATAAGAGTTCCCGTCCACGAGATATACGGTTTCTTTTTCTTTGTCAGTGTCCAACTTGGGATCCAATTTGATATATCTTCCTGAGTTTTTGGCAAAATATCTTTTGACGAACCAATGTTCCTGTCATTTTCAGGATATTTTGTTATTTCTGCTTCAGAGGTATTTTTCTCATTTTTTTATCAGCACACATGCAAACTGTCAAATTTTATCTGGTAAAAATCCGCTCTCTGCTGTATTCTTTATAATAAGGGTTCGCCCAAAAATAAATTTACGTTTTTGCATTCCGGATTCACTATATTTTCAACCGATCTTCATTCGCAAAAGTGCACAAAACAGCTCGCCCTTCCTCCCTGTCCTGTGGAAGCGGAAAACCTGCAAAAGATGTTCTTGAGTTTTCGAAAAATTCATTCCAATAATATGCAGCCACGTCCTGGTATGTTTTTTACCGCCTGCCGGAATTTTCACAACCCCGCCCCTGGCCCGCAAGGGAAGATGGGGAACATAATGAGGTGTTTTTTATGACAGAGCTTGTTATCGCAGCAGGTTTTGCTATCATTGTTTCTGCAATGTGTTCTCTGTTTGAGGCTGTTCTGTATTCAGTCCCGATAAGTCAGATCGAAGCTTCAGTCCAGGCCGGTAAGTCTTCCGGTCGCATACTCAAGAAACTGAGGCAGAATATTGACCGGCCCATAAGCGCTATTTTGTCGTTGAACACTATTGCAAATACGGCAGGGGCGACCATTGCCGGATCGGCTGCCGCCGCTGTGTTCGGCCATGGCTCGGTCTGCTATTTTTCCGCCTTTTTTACCCTATGTATTCTTCTTTTTTCGGAGGTTATTCCGAAAACAGCAGGCGTAATATACAGCAGGCAGCTTTCTTCCGTGATTGCCCGGCCCCTTCGGACCCTTGTGTGGGTCTTTACGCCGATGGTATGGCTTTGCACATTTGCCACACGGCTTGTCGCACGAAAAAAGGTTGTGCAGCAGACAGTATCGGCTGAAGAGATCATAACGATGGCCAGGTTGGGACGCATTTCCGGAGAGATCGACCCGGACGAGGAAAAGGTTATCAGAAACATACTCCTTTTGAAGAACAAGACGGCGGAGGATGTCATGACGCCGAGACAGGTCATCTTTTCTCTCAGCGAGCATCTGACTGTTGAAGAGGCAAGCGAAAAGGCCGGTATGTGGGCTCACAGCAGAGTCCCTGTGTACAGTGATGATTCGGAAGATATTGTCGGAATCATTCAGCGTCGCCAGATATTGTCCACCCTTGCGAGCGACAAGCATAAGCTGCGATTAGGCCGTTTGATGAAATCGGTTCACTTCTGCCCTGAATCCATGCCGCTTGACAAGCTGCTTGTGGATTTTCTGGATCGGAGACAGCATCTCTTTATAGTGATCGATGAATTCAAAGGTCTTGCAGGGGTGGTAAGCCTTGAAGATGTTCTCGAAGAGATCCTCGGCAAGGAGATAGTTGATGAGTCCGATGAAGTGGTTGACATGAGGGAACTGGCGCGTCGTCGCAAGATGGCTGTGGGAGTTAAGTAGTGTCTGAACTAAAAGCATTTGTAATTATTCAGAGGGACAAATCGAAAGCGTGATCACATAAAATTAGGTGGTTAGAAGGAACATTTCAAGCACATCAGCTTCAGCGAATTTTTAGTTTCCCCTGGTTCTTGGCGGCTGCGATGACGTTTCTATTGGCAGTAAACACCTGGATTCCGGAAACAGTGGCAAAATCCCCNNAAACAAGTTTGTCCATGGCTCCCACGGATAACGACAAGGGTCGTTAATCTTCGATTTGCTCCTCCAGCAGGGATTTATATGTTCCGGTTACATTAACCGCATCCGGAAGGTCAAAGTAGGTCTTCAAGTATTCCGGCACATCGTTTTCCTGCTCTGCCTTGGAACTGTCAACAAATGAACTGTCCAGAGGCAAATACATGGCGATTTTGTTATAGATCTTAAAGGATTCTTCATAACTTGCCGCATTTTCATAACCACAAAGGTCAAGGGCGAAATAGAGGTACCCTACACGTCTGCCGCTGTGACAATAGACAACCAGCGTATCGTCTTCGGCCAGACCGTTGCCGGTGAAAAGGGCCTCCAGCGCAACTTCATCTTTGAAATCATGCGTTTTCCAATCTGCATCCACAAAAAGATCTTCGTAATTTATCTGAATGGCGTCTGGTATGTGGCCTGTCCTGAAG
>MAXM01000297.1:0-202 GCA_001751015.1 Desulfobacterales bacterium C00003106 | reverse complement strand
ATGAACTTGCAATCCTCATCACCGGCTATATATTTTTTGTAGATCTCCTCTTTTGCTCCTTTACGTACTTGTTTGAGAGTACAGGGTTTTCTGAAAAAGAGTTTAGATTTCCCACAAGGATATGGACAGCAATCTTAATATGTTGATGCGAGGTTGTCAAAGAGTGTTGTTTGAAGACGCAAGTATGTGATAAATGAATAAG
>MAXM01000296.1 GCA_001751015.1 Desulfobacterales bacterium C00003106 | reverse complement strand
TGGAAGTTATTCTTGCTTACTGCCTAAGCGCCGTATTATCGCGGCAGTCGTGATTCTTGCCTCATTTTTGCTTTGTGCGTGCGGTGGAGGGCCACGTTCGCCCCTGAACAAGATCAGGACCGAATTCGCCGACACACCCACGTATTCAATCATCCTCGATGATATGAAGGAAGATGGGAACTTTTTCAAGACCTATTTCCACAAGTACCGCATAATCACGGATGAGAGGACGACGGATACGGGGTGGATGGAAGTGTCAAAAGAGTATTACCAGCATAATGCCTCTTTTCTCGGTATGACGGTTTGGGCCAAGAAAGACGGCACTGGGGGAAAGGCCGTTGGACCGCCCGGCTACGAGTATGTCGGCGATCCTCGATACGGGCAATGGAGAACGAATTCATCCGGTCGCTCGTTCTGGGCCTTTTATGGGCAATATGCTTTCATATCCTCACTCCTGGGGAGAGGTCCGATTTATCGCAACAATTACGATACGTATACAATATCCCGCACGCAGGGCCGCGCATATTACGGGTCTCAGAAAGAGTATGGCACTAACGGATCCATAACCAAAAAACACAAGCCTAATTTTTACTCGCGTCAAACGAGTAAAATCCGGGCCAAACAAGCATCTTTTTCCGACAGGGTCAATCAACGCATCGGCAGGACCCGGACAAGCGCCCGGGGTCGGAGCGGAAGCTGGGGGAAATAGCCTATGAACCTCGATATCGTCATTAGCGGGCTCATCCTGATCGCCGCCTTCTATGTCTTGCTGTTGCTCGGCAAACTGATCAACGATCTGCTGCACCGGGAATACAGGCTCAACTTTGAACTGACAGAAAAGGACAATGCAGCCCTTGCCCTTGCCACGACAGGTTACTACTCAGGCCTGGTCCTTGCCATAGGAGGGGTCCTGGTCGGTCCGAGTCTCAGCATTGTTGATGATCTTATTGATCTGTTTATCTATGGCCTCCTCGCCATCGTTCTTGTCAATGTCTCGTGGTATGTTTGCGACAAGCTGATCCTCTTTAAATTCAAGATCAGCGAGGAACTGATCAGAGATCATAACCAGGGCACCGGAGCAGTCTCTGCCGGAATGAGCATTGCTTCAGGTTTCATCATCTTCGGATCGGTNNTACGAGTTTGTCACCCCCTACAACATCCATGATGAGATCGAGAAAGACAACGTGGCGGCCGGCGTCAGTTTTGCGGGAGCCCTTGTGGCCATCGGGGCCATAGTCGGTCTTGCCGCAGAGAGCGATTTTGAATCGTGGGCAGTAAACCTTCCGGACTATCTCGGCTATTCCGTCCTCGGGCTGGCCCTGCTTCCGCTGATCCGTCTGCTCACAGACAAGGTGCTTCTCCCCACCGTCAAACTTACCGATGAGATTGCCAGGCAGGATAGACCTAACGTCGGAGCTGCATACATTGAGGCCTTTTCCTACATCGCCGCCGCCTTTATCATCTACTGGTGCGTATAGCTCGATTCTGGCTATGAGTTTTCCGGTTTTTGATCAATATTTTCATAGGAAAACGCTGCTTCATCGAATAATCAGAATGCCGACAAAGATGACCAACCCTTCTGATGGAAGACGAGGAGATTCAACAGAGTACGGATTTGGCGCTTATGGGCGATTTGACGGGGCAAGGGGGAAGCGGGGGGAATCGAGCAGGAAGCATGCGGCGCATAAGTCTGATACTCAAGTGCGCGATTTTCGCCACGGGTTGCGCCGGTATCGTTGCCGAGTTCGTTCTCTCCACCCTGGCGACTTATCTCATCGGCAATGCGGTCTTTCAGTGGACGATAGTCATGTCCTTGATGCTCTTTGCCATGGGGCTGGGCAGCCGGCTGAGCAAGGTCTTCAGGCAGACGCTCTTAGATACGTTTATCCTTGTTGAATTCACTCTTTCAATACTATGTTCTTCTTCGGCGGTATTCGCATACGGCCTGGCCGCGTATACCGTACACATCAACCTGATCATCTATCTTCTCGCCATGGTTATCGGCGTACTGATCGGTTGCGAGATCCCCCTGGTCACAAGACTTAATGAGACATACGAAGAACTCAGGTCCAACATTGCCACGGTAATGGAAAGGGATTACCAGGGCGCGCTTGTCGGGGGATTATTCTTCGCCTTCTTTGCCCTGCCCCATCTCGGTTTGACCTATACGCCTATTGTCTTAGGCGCTATCAATTTTCTTGTGGCTTCCATCCTCTTGTGGCGCTTCTTCCCTCTTATTAAAAGAAAAAAGGTAGTTGTCTCCGCCTTTGCGGGTTGCTCGGTTTTTTTGATATTACTGGCATTCCTGGCCAACCCGATCATTGAGTACGGAGAGCAGCGTCAATACAAAGACAAGGTTATCCACGCACAGCAGACCGCGTACCAGAAGATCGTGATTACCCAGTGGAAGGAATACTACTGGCTGTTCATTAACGGCCAGCAGCAATTCAGCAGCCTTGACGAGGAAAGATACCACGAGCCTCTTGTGCACCCGGCCATGAAGCTCTCAGCCGGCCGAAACGACGTCCTTATTCTGGGCGGCGGTGACGGGATGGCTTTGCGTGAGGTCGTCAAGTACCGAGACGTGAGATCAATCACCCTTGTCGACATTGATCAGGCCATGACCGACCTCGCTGCCCAACACCCGGTCCTGTTCGAGATCAACAAGGCATCAATGATTGACCCGAGGCTGAATGTGGTCAACAGAGACGCTGCCGCCTTTCTCAGAGAAGATACCGGCCTTTACGGGGTAATCATCATTGACCTGCCGGACCCGGACAGCATTGACCTGATGCACCTTTATTCTGTGGATTTCTATCGCCTGGCGGCCCGGCGCCTTCAGGCCGGCGGAGTGATGGTCACTCAGGCGAGCAGCCCCTATTTTTCCAACAAGGCATTCCTGTGCATCGGAAAGACGATCAGAGAGGCAGGGTTTTCTACGCTGGCCTACCACAATCAGATTCCAACCATGGGCGAATGGGGATGGGTGCTGGGAGTGAGGGAATCGGAAGTAGACGAAAGAACATTGAAACAACGGGCGCTGTCAAGGGACTATAACGTGCTTGAAACCCGGTTCCTGAATAATGACGCCATGATTTCGATGGTCCATTTCGGGAAAGGGATGCTCGATGCTGATCAGATCGACAAGATCAAGGTCAACACCCGATCCAATCCTGTCCTTTACGGCTACTACCGGGCCGGGACATGGGGGGTGTATTAGGAACGGGGCATAACAATTATTTCTTGATAATATTCCCATTTCATGAGAATCTTGTCCACCGAGTCTTAATGTTATACCTCGAAAGGCC
>MAXM01000295.1 GCA_001751015.1 Desulfobacterales bacterium C00003106 | reverse complement strand
AAAAATCCGAGTAAGGCGTACATGTGGTACGTTGTCGAGGATTTTGACCGATAACGCCGTGCAATTATTTATGTGAAGGTCTATAAGAAAACAGACGGGCACCAACTTAAGGCGAGACACTTCTGCAACCAACCTGGTGAGCAGGTGTGACTTTCCACACTTTCTCGCTTTCTCATCTGCGCACTTTCCGGAGTGGGATGTCTCAGCTTAAGTTGGTAGCCCAATAGACCAAGGGACTCGGGCAGCATAAAATGAAAGCTGTATTAGCATTGGAAGACGGGAGCCTGTTTGAGGGACGAACCTTTGCCGGCGAAGGCGAGGTCAGAGGAGAGGTCGTATTCAATACCAGCATGACCGGGTACCAGGAGATACTTACAGATCCTTCGTACAAGGGCCAGATCGTCACCCTTACATATCCCCTGATTGGAAACTATGGTGTTACGGAACAAGATGCCGAGTCCGGTTCCATACAGGCAGAGGCCCTGATTGTTCGGGAATATCAGGACATGCCGAGCAACTGGAGGTCGGAAAGGTCCCTTGCCGATTATCTGAACGAGGCGGGCGTACTTGGAATAGAGGGAATAGACACCAGGGCCTTAACGCGGCGCATCCGCATGCACGGAGCCATGAAAGGGATCATCTCCACCTCTGATCACAACAGGGAGTCGCTTATAAGACGGGCCATGGAATCTCCGGGTCTGATCGGCCGCGATCTGGTGAAGAGGGTTACGTGTGAGAGCGTCTATACGTGGAAGGCAGAAGAGCAAAAAAGATTTCATGTGGTGGCCCTTGACTATGGAATAAAGCGCAATATCCTGAGAAGTCTTGCGCACAGGGGGTGTGACCTCAAAGTCGTGCCTGCCCACACCGGCGCGGATGACATCAAGCGCCTTGACCCGGACGGCATTTTTCTTTCCAACGGTCCCGGTGATCCGGCCGCAGTCCCATACGTAGTCGATACGGTAAGGAAACTCGTGGGTTTTCGGCCCATGTTCGGAATATGCCTCGGGCATCAAATAATGGGTCAGGCTTTCGGAGGCAAGACCTTTAAGCTCAAGTTCGGTCACCGGGGAGGAAACCAGCCGGTGAAAAACCTCTTGACCGGCAAGGTGGAGATCACGAGTCAGAATCACGGGTTTTGCGTGGATATAGATTCAATCAAAGACCGGCAAGTCCAGATCACACACATCAACCTGAATGATCAGACCTTAGAGGGAATGAGGCACAGGAGTCTTCCCGTTTTTTGCGTACAATATCACCCAGAGGCCGCGCCCGGACCGCACGATGCCTCCTATCTCTTTGATCACTTCATCCAGCTCATGACTGAAGATGCCTAATTCCACTTTGTCACATTGACGTTGAATTAATAGTAATCGTTCACGGTTTACAGTTATCGGTTCACGGTTGAAAAAAATAGAAGGTAGAGGAGAATTATGGGGTCCTCTTTTGAAGATTTAGAAGTTTGAAAAAAATTATGCAAGTTATCAAGATATTAGCTTAAGTCATTGCATAATTTATTGGAAAAACTGTGAACCGACAACCGTAAACGGTTACAATTAATAGTAGGGCGGGCGCTTCTGCCGGAGGCAGATTCACCCGACAATTGACTGAAAGACACAGACAAAATGCCAAGACGCAGCGACATAAAAAAGATACTTATCATAGGCTCAGGCCCTATTGTTATCGGACAGGCGTGCGAGTTTGACTACTCCGGGACCCAGGCGTGCAAGGCCCTCAAGGAAGACGGCTATGAGGTGATCCTGATCAACAGCAATCCCGCCACAATCATGACTGATCCTGAAACCGCAGACCGCACGTACATAGAGCCGATCACACCCGAGATTGTCTCCATGGTGATCGAAGCAGAGCGCCCTGACGCCCTTTTGCCCACACTCGGAGGCCAGACAGGTCTGAACACGGCCGTGAGCGTAGCTGAAATGGGAACCCTGGACAAGTTTGGCGTGGAGATGATAGGGGCGTCTGTCAAGGTCATAAGAAAGGCTGAAGACCGGAGGCTTTTCCGTGATGCAATGCAGAATATCGGGCTCCGCGTGCCAAGGAGCGGTATTGTCCGGGACATGAAAGAGGCGCACGACCTGGCCGCAAAGATCGGTTATCCGGTTATCATACGTCCTAGTTTTACACTTGGCGGGACCGGAGGCGGCGCGGCCTACAACTCCGAGGACCTGGAAAAATGGGCTGCGTGGGGACTTGACGCCAGTCTCATAGACCAGATTATGATCGAGGAATCCATCATAGGATGGAAGGAGTTCGAACTCGAGGTAATGCGGGACAAGAAAGACAATGTAGTCATTATCTGTTCCATAGAGAACCTCGATCCCATGGGAGTCCATACCGGAGACAGCATCACTGTGGCCCCGGCCCAGACCCTCAGCGACAGGGAATATCAGAAGATGCGGGACGCAACCATCTCGATCATGCGCGAGATAGGCGTGGAAACAGGGGGATCAAACGTCCAGTTCGCGGTCAATCCAAAGAACGGCGAACTCATGGTCATTGAGATGAATCCCCGTGTTTCGCGCAGTTCGGCCCTGGCGTCAAAGGCGACAGGGTTCCCTATCGCCAAGATTGCGGCCAAACTGGCAGCAGGATATACGTTGGATGAGATCCCGAACGACATCACAAAAGAGACCTTTGCCTCGTTTGAACCTGCTCTTGATTACTGCGTGGTAAAAATCCCGCGCTGGACCTTTGAGAAATTTCCGGGAACCGCAGATTTCCTTACAACCGCCATGAAATCCGTAGGCGAGACCATGGCAATAGGCCGCACATTCAGGGAGGCCCTGCAAAAGGCCCTGCGTTCACTCGAGATCGGGCGTTTTGGGCTGGGAGCAGATGGAAAAGGGGAATTTGATGCAACCGGCCGGCGCCCCACATCAGATGAGATCAGGCTTAAACTCTCGACCCCGAATTCCAAGCGAATATTCTATATCCGCCATGCACTGAACCAGGGGATGGATATAGAAAAAATATATAATCTTACGGGTATCGACCCCTGGTTTTTGTATCAGATCAAACGGATTACGGATATGGAGGCGGAAATCGCGGGGGCCGGTTTTCCACCCGGCGCAGACCTGTTGCGGCAGAGCAAGGAATCAGGCTTTTCAGACGTGCAGCTCGCCCATCTTCTTGGGAAAAAAGAGGACGCAATCCGCGAACTGCGAAAAAGCGCAAAGATAGAATGCACATACAAGCTTGTTGACACGTGCGCAGCGGAGTTTGAGGCGTATACACCGTACTTTTATTCTACATACGAAAAGGAGAACGAAGCGCGGATTACCAAAAAAAAGAAGGTAATGATCCTGGGCGGGGGGCCGAACCGTATCGGGCAGGGGATCGAGTTTGACTACTGCTGTGTTCATGCCTCTTTTGCAGCAAGGGAAGAGGGGTATGAAAGCATCATGGTAAACTCAAACCCCGAGACGGTCAGCACAGACTATGATACCTCGGACAAGCTCTATTTCGAGCCCCTTACAAGAGAGGATGTCTTGAATATCTGCGAACAGGAAAGGCCCGAAGGGGTTATTGTCCAGTTTGGAGGCCAGACGCCCCTGGCCCTCTCGGCCCCCCTGGCCGCAGCAGGCGTCCCCATCCTTGGAACACAGCCTGACAGCATTGATCTGGCCGAAGACAGGGAACGTTTCAAGGCGATTCTCGACAGACTGCATCTTGTTCAGCCGGACAACGGCACGGCAATGACCACAGAAGAGGCCATGGACGTGGCCAGGGATATCGGCTACCCTGTTGTGGTCCGTCCGTCTTATGTCCTTGGCGGCAGGGCAATGAAGATCGTTTATGATCAAAAATCGCTTAAAGGTTTCACAGAGGAGGCCATTGCTGCTTCTGCCGGGCATCCAGTGTTGATAGACAAGTTTCTGGAAGATGCAATAGAAATCGACGTGGATGCTATTTCAGACGGACAAGAGACTATCATCTGCGGGGTCATGGAACATATTGAAGAAGCAGGGGTCCATTCCGGAGACAGCGCGTGTGTGCTTCCCCCTCACACCCTGGGCAAAGACATCCTCAAGCAGATCAGGGAGAATACCAGGGCAATGGCAGGAGAGCTGGCTGTGGTCGGGTTGATGAATGTCCAGTACGCCGTAAAAGACGGCAAGCTCTTTGTGCTGGAAGTAAACCCCCGGGCTTCAAGGACCATCCCTTTTGTGAGCAAGGCCACAGGTATTCCATTTGCCAGGATGGCAACAAAGGTCATGTTAGGACGAAGCCTCGCCGAACTCGGATTGACACAAGAGACGATCCCTGATCATATCTCCGTAAAAGAATCGGTCTTGCCGTTTGACCGCTTCCCCGGAGTCGACACCCTGCTCGGGCCGGAGATGAAATCAACAGGAGAGGTAATGGGCATCGACACATCCTTTGGCGCGGCCTATGCCAAGTCCCAGCTCGCCGCAGGGCAGAACCTGCCCACAACAGGAAAGGTCCTGATAAGCGTCAGGGATCGGGACAAGGAAAGCATCTGTCCGATAGCAGAAAAACTGACTCGGATGGGATTTGAGATATCGGCTACAAAAGGGACATCGAGTTACCTGACTACAAGGAATACCCCGAACCATCAGGTAAAAAAGGTGTCTGAAGGCCGCCCTCACATAGTTGATCACATAAAAAACGGAGAGGTTCAACTGGTTATCAACACGTCTTTGGGAGGCGGGTCCGCGCGAGACGGCTATCATATCCGGCATGCGGCCCTGGAATGTCATGTGCCCTATGTTACAACCGTTGCAGGGGCATTGGCAATGGTTTCAGGCATAGAGGCAATCAGTGGACATCACAAACAGCTTTCCATAAAATCGATTCAGGAATATCACGCGAGAAGGCAAGGGTGATTATGACAGCAACGAATTTTGGTAACGATCTCAACGGGTAAGCCTTGGCTAAGACGATGCCTTCTTTTGTTTTTTGTAATAGTGGTTAATCGCTTCTCGTATCGTTTGGATGACTAATTTGGCGCAGTGCTGTCCTTCGTTGGGCAGGCCGTTCAGTGAACAGATAATATCTTCGTGCATCAAATCATATGCTTCATCCAATGTTTTGCCTTCGGCCAGTTCAGCGCCTACGGAAGCACATGCGGCGCTGTTGGGACACCCACTGGTAAGATAGCTCGCCTGTTCGATCCGTTCGTTTTTTATCTTGAAATATATCTCAATGGTATCTCCACATGGTCCCGTAACCCTGGCAAAGGTATCGGCATCCGGAATGGCGCCCCGGTTTTTTGGTCTGAGCCACCGTTCAATCACTTCAGTAGCAATGGCCTCGTGTTCACCGTGTTCCTTGCGGCGCTGAAAAAAGGCTTCCACAAATCTCAGGACTTCCGGCGCATCTTCCTTGCGAGTGTTCAACTTTTCCGCATTTTCCAGGATATCGGCAACTGTTTTTCCCTCCTTTAAAGCGGCAATGGTTAACAGAAGTGCGAGAGGCCTGATCCCCTTTGGTCCACAAATGTAAACAGGATACTTCTCCTCGTCAAATACCGTTTGATAAAACATACTTAATTTGTCTTGCGACAATCCGTCGCCCTTGAGGGGCAGATGAATGTAGCGAATCCCCATGCTCCGGGCGAGCCGTGGCTCATCGGAGTTACTGATCTCTTCCTCGGTTCTCAAATCAACGATGGTCTTAAAGCCTTTTTGAGCCAGTTCGTTGATCGCAGCCTTATCGGGGATAGCGCCAACAGACATATTCTTGGTATATTTAATAAAAAACATATAGTAACCCCTCTTGGGACTCGGGCAAAAACAAGGTTGGCTATGATGCGGCACTCCCGGCCATGCCATCTCTTAGAACTTTCAGTTTCTCAATGGTAAGTTCGATCACCTTTCGTTCTTTGCTGAAATAACGTATCATACGCTCCATAAATGCTTGCTGCTCGGCAGAGGTATCATAGTATTCCAAAAGTCTGCGGGTCTTTTCGAGATTCTTCTCTACGTGCTCCGGAATCTGTTCACTGTCATGCCGCACTGCCTCTTCAGGACAAACTTTATGGCACTTTGCACAACGAATACATGACTCTTCGGCGATCTCGGCCTTATCCATTTCGTTGAGCGTAATCGCCCCTACCGGACATTCATCCACACAAGCTCCGCAGCCATTGCACATCTCCTGATTAACCCATGGCATTTTTCAACCTCCTTTTTTCGCTCTTCAACTTAAGATAAAACAGCTATTGCAGTTTCGCTCCGCAATAGCTGCTTTCATTTCATTTGGAACAGGGACGAAATAACTTCCCCAAGTAGGCGCATAGATTTTGGTCAAATTTGTTCGATCTCAAATCACAAAAGTTGATGGAATAGCGAGCTATTTTGATACTTTTGGGATTTGAGATCGGACAAAGGCGGCCTGAAGCTGTGATGCATAGTTGAGGAAGTTATTTCGTCCCCGTTCCTTTGCACTTTCCGGCATTATCGGTCTCGTTCCAATCAAAATCTTCGACTTGGGCGAGCCCTTATATAGACCTTCAGATAATTAATTGCACAAGGCTATAGGAAAAAATCCGAGTAAGGCGTACATGTGGTACGTTGTCGAGGATTTTGACCGATAAC
>MAXM01000294.1 GCA_001751015.1 Desulfobacterales bacterium C00003106 | reverse complement strand
CGTGGAACCGTTGCTTTTCTGGGGTCCGACTATTGGACCAGGGGCCGTGTTTTAAGCTGTGGCTAAAGCACACCAGCCTTGATCCCGATGGGTGACTGGTGCGGATCAGCATGAGTATGCTGGCCGAAGAACCAACAAGATAGAAGTGGCGGACGCGGAAAGGCAGACGAAAACGAGACTCTACTGGTGCGAGGCATTATAGCCAAGCGAAAAAAAGGATCATTTTTTCGAAGGGAGAGGTGTTTTTTCTCTTGACAAGCCCTTTAATGGGTGACCCAAATCTATATGCCTGTTTGGGAAAGTTGTTTCCTCTCCGTTCCTTGTCAAAGTATCCCCCGCACTCCTATGACTACCAGGGCAAGTACGGTAGCCCATCTCAGCTTGTTGAATTCTGTGCGAATCTCTCCCAGGAGAACCTCATAACTAAAAAAAAGGACGATAATCTTGGCTGCCAGCATACCCATCTGATAACTTTGAATCTCTGCATCCGGCAAGTTCGGCACGACCAATGCAATGAACAGGATCAGAAAGTCCATAGGCGTGCTTTTGAACCCGTTTTTTCTTCTCGTGAACTTTAGCGTCAAAATAACAAAAAAGGGCAGAAACGCAAAGGAGATGTTGTAGCACCGTAGCAGCCCTCGACTCATCCAGGGAACCATATTACTGTCACTCAAGTATATCACAAAGGGAGTTAACAGATACAAAGTCGTCTTCAATACCGTGCCGATGATTTTTTTCCGGACGCACAACGTTACAAAGATCAGCGCCACAAGCACTAGTGAAAAGACCGAAAAATAGACGGGCATTCTTATAGGAAGAAAACAGGTGAAAAGAAGCAGCAAAGGAGCGCCTGTTTCAACAATCCTGAAAGAAACCTTGATCAGAATATCTTTTTCCTTGAGTACTCTTAGCCGCCTCTTGATAATCCTATCGATAAAATCACGCCGTTTTATCCACCAGTCCATCTTGTCGGCGACGAAAAATCCAAGAAGGATGACCCCCGAAAAGGCAGCATAAAAAATGAAGAGAAACCATTCTGAGTGAAACCTGAAGACAAAGGCGAATGTGACCAGAAAGGCCTGAAGGACATATATGGTAAGAACCGCCTCCGTGTGATATAGACCTACACGCATGAGCTTGTGGTGAAAGTGCTTCTTGTCGGCGGCAAAAGGTGACTTTCCCTTGGCCACACGTTCAAACATCACGGTTAGTGTGTCCAGCACGGGAAAGCCTAACAGGATCAATGGCAAGAGAGGAGTAAGAGAAGCATCCCCCTGCGTTAGACTCAGAGAGATAGTCACTATCAGAAAACCGAGAAGCTGACTCCCGGCGTCGCCCATAAACACTACTGCCGGATAAGTATTAAATCGGAGAAATCCCAGAATCGCACCAATGACCGCAACCGACAACAGAGCAATAGCCGTGTTATGCGCACAATAACCGAGGTATCCGATACAGATAAAACTGAGGAGACACACGCCTCCGGCCAGCCCGTCCAACCCGTCAGAGAGGTTGATGGCATTGGTCACCCCGACAATAGCAACCAGAGTCAAAGGCAGAGCAAACCAGTCAGGCAAAAGCGCGCTATCCGGAAGAAGCGTACCAAGGCACTTGATCTTCACCCCACCGTAAACCATAACAACCAAAGCAGCACAACATTGACCGGCAATCTTTATTCTCCAATCGAGGTCCCTGACGTCATCGATCAGCCCAAAAACGACAATAATTCCGGATCCGATCAGGACTGCGCTCTTAAATCCATCCGCTGGCGCCAATAGCGAAATCGGGACAAGCATCCCCAATGCCATGGCGAGCCCCCCACACTTCGGCATGGGAGATGAGTGGACCTTCCTTTTGTTCGGAACGTCCATAGCGTTCACCCTGACCGCAAGGCTCTTAAAGATGGGGACCAGAGCGATGGTAATAAACATCGCCAGGAGAAGAGTTGAAAGGTAAATCATCTGTCCAATCCGGTTTCGTTGATTGCCAAAATTAATATTATACTACAATTAAGGCGGTCTTACCAATGACGATTTTCTGACAGTTGCAAGCAAGACCGATACATAATCTATTGCCCTTTTCACAACCTTGATGAACTTGTGGCTGGAGACACTCTTTATCTTCGGTGCCGCAGAAAAAGACAAAAATCTCTCTCTTCAAGCTAAGGCAATACGATCTGTCCGGTCGCAATAGAAAATGACAGTTTGTTATGATCTTGTTGAAATTGCATAATCCGTATGGAAATCATGGGGGTTCCCCCCATTACGCGTATGTTTCAAGATATTGCGGGCGCGTTGCCTGTGCGGTGTTGTTAACACAGATGAACATTTTATGGTTTCTTGGCAATTACGGGAAAATCCTGCACTATCTCCCAATCCCTATCTTGAAGATCAATATTTCCTGCCCGTCTGCCATGCGTCTTTGCGGCGTGCATAATTCGCCCAAGTTGTCTTGAGGAACGACTTTTGACCCGATCTGCGATGCCAAAAGGGGAGACACCCCCACAATCAGCCTGATAAGGATGCTCACAAGACTTACATGGTATGCTATTTTTGGATCAACCGTCCCGCAATCTTCAAACATCCGTATGGGTTTTCTTGTAATTCATCAGTACTTTCATTCTATAAAAAAATCAATGTCTGCGCTCGATTATCTTCAAAATCATCTTGCAATGATATCCATCTGAAAGATCGAAAGAGAAAACTATTGAATGAATCGGTTCCCACGCTCCGTATGTTGTCGAGCGCCATCCCATGAAAGGATGCTTTGAACCATGAAAGACTTCCACTGTGAAGTCTGGCGCAAAAACGATTGAAAAAACAAAGTTATTGAAGTCGGCCTCGACCCGGTTCTCTTTGTTCGTGACGCTCCCGCAATTCCCAAGATGAAATGCGCCCCTGCATGTCAATCCGCCCGGACCGGAGAAATCATCATGTATTGCCATGTGATACGGTGCAATCCATTCGCATTTTCTCTTATGGATGATACCAAATCTATTTTTATAGCCTGTGTGATAGGCCTCGGCAAAGAAAGAGGGTGTCCTCTCTGCCTTGGTCAGGCACGTTTCATACGATTTCTCCCACATGAATGGACCGATACTTTTTGCCTGATTTTCGCCGCCTATTTCAACGGTATTATGGGCAATTGTTGATCTGAAAAAATCCCGTATCTTCTGATCACCGTTGTATTGCCCACTGCCGAGGTCGATCAAGACGGGAACATTGTTCCAATAAAACAACACAGAGAGGGCATCCGCGTGCCCATGGCCATATGTCTTCCCCATGCCCAATGGAGAATGTCTGAACAAAAGGCGGCCTTTGCTCCATTTCATTAGGGTCATCCCCCCATCAGAAT
>MAXM01000293.1 GCA_001751015.1 Desulfobacterales bacterium C00003106 | reverse complement strand
TGCTCAAGCAGCGTGATGTGAGCCAGCGCATCATAGCTGCCGTGAATCTTCCTCAAAGAACGATATTCCTGATCGTTTTGGACGTTGACCACTGAAGGACAGTCCCCATGTTCGTCCAGTATGGCAAGCAGGTTTTCGACAGGGCCGATAAAGCCGCTGTGCCTGAGCACGTTGTCATAGGGCAGAAGGTAGTTCTTGCGGAAAGAAACAATCTCGGGCCTTATGCTCTCACAGGTTTCCGGCAGGGCTTCTTCTTCAGGCGTTTTGCGTGTTTTTTCTGCTGTGACCCTGTTGTCGTAATCGGCATAAAGTCTGGAGAGGTTGGCAAGCGCGGTTTCTTTTTTTGTCAGTCCGTCCGGGCCTCTAATGATCGCAATCATGTATGCGATACACCCGCCGACAATGAGAATAACAATGAGGTTGACAAGCATCAGCACGAATCCTCAGTTGACAACACATTCAGGTGTGGATATTCGATCCTAAAATACGGCTTGTCGATGTAGGAGGTCTTGCCCCTGTATTGTCCCCGGTACGAGAACAGAAAAAGCTCCCGTTCCTGCAGGTTAAGAACATGCTCCGGCAGGATGGAGTTTTCCTTGACCTCCCTTATCGTGATTGCGCCGCCAAGAGAAAGAAGCGGGCTGAATCTCTTTATTTCACCCGAATAGTCCGAGACATATTCCGCTGTGGTCGGGTCGTTGACTCGCATAAAAATCTTGGTGTTTGTATTGTCGAGAATCTTCCTGCCAAAAGGGCGCCCCAACTCCGCTTCCAGATCCGCAATGGATTGCGTAAAGGCGTGAACCCATGCCCCGGCTCCGCCTGCCTTATTAAACAGGTCTTCGATGCCGAGGTACATCAGGTTGCTTGCCTCATCGAGATAGATCGCAAGCGGGGGACTTACCTGCCTGCCGGAAGCATATCGTCTGCCGATGAAGCTCTGGATCATGGAGATCAGCACACGCGCAACAATATGAGCTGTTTTTCGAGTCAGGAGGCTTCCTGTCTGCACAACCAGTATGACCTTTTTGTCCTGTTCAAGCCGCTTGATAAACTCGTTGCTTTGCGCCCTGCCGATAATTTTGCCCACGTTTCCTGTAGACAGGGATGTCAGGGTGGTCCGCAGGGATGAGGATATTTTTGAAAAGTAGTCTTTGGGCGAATCCAGTATCTGGGTCAGGCTTGCGAGGATGTCAGTCTTTTCAAATGATTCGGGAAGGGATTCAAGTTCGGCCTTGAGGTCTTCCAGGCACGTGTAAGAGGCCCGGTCTTTGATATCGCTCAAATTGATTATAGGGGTCTGGTTTCTTGCTTTTGCAAAAAGCTGCAACGCAAGAACGATAATCAGTGTGGTCTCGTAAGCTATGTTTACAAAGAATTCCTCTTTGGCCTTGATCCCTGACACCACGTGTGACACGAGTTCTTCGGGCATGAAATAATACGCCAAAGGGTCTATGGTTGCCGAATACTCTGGAAATATCGGCGTGACAAGATAGAGATCATCCTGCCTGTTTTCTTCAAACGCGACCTGCACGATCTTTGAAAACAGAGAAATATCGCCTTTGGGGTCAAAAAGGGCCACTGAATAGCCTTTGCGAATATCCTGCTCAACCATCAATTCAATCAGCTTGGTCTTGCCGATTCTTGTGCTGCCGAAACAAAACACGTGACCCTTTCTGTCGGTGTCCGGGAGCCAGATTTCTTTTGCCTTATTCATCAAACCTAACCGGCACCCCTTTCCTATGAGGGTGCTTGATTTCTTACCCATTCCACGAAGCCCTTTGCCTTCTTGCTTTTAGATTGCGTAATAGAGAGACACCCCAGACAGTGATAAAGGGAACGATGATAGCGACAGTGAAGATCACAATGGTTTCTGTTGCCATATAGTCAAGATATGGTTTTGTGTTCAGGATGATTCTGTAGATTTCCCGGGCCGGACCGTACTGTTTCAGGGAAACCCATTTTGCTGCGGACCAGGCAGAGGACTCGGTGATAGCGCCTGACAGCCATGTAAGCCCTGTAAAAATTATTATTCCCTTCATCACAAGGCTCATCAATCTTCCGAACAGAAATGCGTCTACAGCTTTTCTTGTGAGCGTTCCAATTCGATATCTTGACAGAAAACAGCACAGCCCGCATGTGAGCAGAACCGGGAAACAGTTAAGCGTATGGAGAAACACCTTTGATTGTGCCAGCGGAAAGTAATGTGCCACGGACATCATCAATTTTTGGTCGGACAGGATCGGCACGACAAGCGCGGCAAGCAGAGCAAAGCTCAAGCCTTCTATAAAGCCCGACCCGCAGCCGACCTTGAAAAAGTTGAACTTGCCCTGGATGGTGAGAAATTCGTCAGGTATCTCCTGGCCTGATTTTTCGATCACAAAAAACTGCTGGATCTGCGCCATCGCCCCAAGAAGGGTTGGAAAATTTCTTCTTGTGCTGTCCCCCATTCCAATCGGGATTACTACATCCTGTGATGCGTTGAAGTCGCTGCCCATTAGCTTTTTCCGTCAAAAAGGGAGAAATGATCGTATGTGTTCAAGATGACCTCCAAGTTTTTCTGCGAGACTGGGAATCATCATAGTCACAGCAAGGGCCAGAATCGCTATGAGTATGTTTCGTTCGATCATGGCCATAGCCATGCCTGCCAGGAAAATCACAGCGCTCACAAAGAGCATGGCCGAAAAATCCGGGAAGTATGTTTTGATAAACGAATCAAAGAACAGGCCTGCTGTCACAGCAAAAAACAGAAGCGCGAGACTTAATGTGGATACAATTTTTCGGAATCTTGTTCTTACCGCGTGTCCCGCGATCAGTGTTGTCCTCATGGCTTGTGGTCTTCCGTAACAGGTATGAAAGAGTCAATCCTTTCGAGATAGCCAACGGCTTCGATTCTTCTTTCAGGGGTCAACTCCGGCAACGACTTTCCCGTGTGGTAGCAGACTACAGCGTTTTCACTAAGTCCGTACCTGTCGATGCACTGTTTCAATATCCAGGCGCCCACCATGGTGCAATAACACGGATCGCTCAAGTATTCCCATCCGCCGTCAAGGTGTTTTTCCCACAAAGAGTTGATCTGCATGTGGCAATAGTCGATTGAGCCGTTCTTGTTTTCATTAACGGCATGGGGATTCATGTTGCTTTCTGCCTGGGATATCGCTTTAAGAATCTCGGGCGGGATATCGTAACGCTTGCCCGCATCCTCAAAACAGAAGCCGGAGGTCAATAAGCCGATCATAAGGATGCTTAATGATATTGCAATCCGCATATTCAATCGTCCAAAAATCCTTTTAGCCTGGCAATTTCCGTCTTAAATTCATTTTCGGCGGTTTCAACAGGCTTGATCTTTGTTTTGGTTTCAGGCCGTTTTTTTCTAACCCGCGAGTCTGACGCTGCTGTTTCAGGTTTCCCCGGCTTGCGTATCAGTTTTTTGCCCCCACCTGTTCTGACATATGCCAGCATAGCCGATTCCATGACACTGGAACGGTAGCCTCGGGGCAGAGCATCTATAAACTCAATGACCTCATCGTTGTAAAAGGTGAACCTCATTCGTTTCGACTTCATGGGATGGTTATCATTTTCAGGGGCACAACAACCTCGATTTTTGTCGAGTTTTCACTGGAAACCGGTTTAAGAGTTACGCTTTCGTTTTTTCTGTCCACAGAAGTCACGATATACGGCTTGTCGTCAAAAAACACGTCAGGCCTTTCCTGTAACCGGCGCACGGTTTTTCGCCACCCCACAGACCTGACCTTACGGTACAGGCTTTTCAAAAAAAAGATTACGATCTGGATAGCTCCAAAAATGCCGCCATATACCGCAAGAACAACAAGAGCGTTCGAAGCGTTTTTTGTACATGGTTCTCCGGGAGCGGTTTGATCTTCGCAGATATTCGCCTGTTGAGCCATAAACGCCATGTCTTCGGTGTATCCGGGCAGCCACAACAGAAGCACGGCAAGAGACGCAAGAATCGCCATTTTCAACGATGCGTTTAAACTCATAGGACGTGCATCCCGAATTTCAGAAAGCCCCGTGCGTTGCTGTATTCGGGATCATGAGGCACGTACAAGAATTGCTCGGGGTATTTTTGTTTGAGATGATCAATGTAATACGCCCCGCCTCCGGCTACGATCAATTTGTCAGCGCTCTTCAAAAACTTGTCCCACCTTGAGTCCACCTCACGGCTGAGCCACTCCGAGTATCTTTCTTTGGCCTTTCTGATAGGCGTTGACAGGTCCCTGGCTGCGCCATACAGCGATATATGCCCTTTTTGAACTATGTCCTTGATTACCTGTTCAGAAAGAAGGAAATCCAACTCTGTCTGAAGATGGTCCTGCAAGGCCTGACAAATTCGGCACACGCCGCTCTTTTCGAGCATAGCGGACCATTCCTTGTTCGGGGTTCCATCCACGATCCCCAGGACATCAACGGTGTTAAAGCCGACATCAAGGACAAGCACAGTCTCATTCATCCGACTTTTGATTGGCTGTCCATCTTCATCGAGCACATAATCGAAAAATATGCCCTGGCCCTGCGCCCTGACTTCAATCGCGTCAAAGCGGACAATATTGCCTGACACCGTATAGCCTGATAAAGCTTCCTCAATTTTGTCTTTCTTTGAGTAGTAGCCAAGCGGAAGCCCGAGACATAGTTTCTTTTTGGCGGATACAAACTGCTTGAATCCGAAAGAACACGAGAGCCGAAGATCGGCCAATGCTTTGTAGGCCAGCAATGGAGAGTATGTGAGAAGAAACTCGATATCTCTGGTTGAAAACAGGTCTTCACATTGAAGGGCAGCGTTTCCCACTACAAAAGACTGCCCGTTAAATTCGTATTCGTCCTCGTTTCCGCCAAGATTGCCGATAACCCCCTTTTTGCTGTAAGCTATGGCCGTGGGATATTTCAGGGCCACCATCTGAGCCTGTGAGTTGGTAAACACTTTTGCCA
>MAXM01000292.1:2064-2306 GCA_001751015.1 Desulfobacterales bacterium C00003106 | reverse complement strand
CCAGACGTGCCACAGGTTTTTTTCGGGCTTGTTGCAATATATTTTTTTGTTCTTCAACATAAAAGGAAAGCAACTAAATACACTCTGTTAGGCGCGTTTTCATTAGGCATATCTTTCTTGTTTCTGCAAAAAACCCTGTTTCTCATGATCGGCATTCTGTTGCTTCAAGTCGTCAGGCTTTACACCAAAAAAACCACATTTGCAACAATATGTATTTACTGGTTTTCTTTTGGCTTAGCGCT
>MAXM01000292.1:0-2007 GCA_001751015.1 Desulfobacterales bacterium C00003106 | reverse complement strand
AATTGGATTATAAATATAAACTTTTTGGATTCCTTTTCGCCTATTCGCGGCCTGGTGCTTTCATACATACGACATCCCGTGGTGTGGACGTTTTTCGCACTCGGGTTACTCTTTTGCCGCAGATATATTGTGAAGGAGGTCTGTGCGCTTTCTCTTATGTTATTGCTTTCTGTTTTTCTTGTTAAGCTACCATACGAACAATATTACATGATGTTTTTCCCTTTAATGGCAATAATAGCAGGCCATGGATTAGTAAGCACGCTTCACAGTAGAGTCGCAATAAACTCCATAGCATCATTTGCTGTTGCTGCTGTTGCGATGATTATTCTTTGCAAGAACCTTGTTATGACAACAAATACTCATCAGGTAGAAAAAATGGAATATGTTATATCAAATACAAACAGAAGTGATTATGTGTATGATGGTGACATCCAATTCAATATTTTCAGAAAAGACATCGATTTTTTCTGGTACAGCGTTGGTCCCAACACAGGGCTGGAGACTTATGAATCACTATATGCATACGATTATAATATTTATGAATTAATTGACAGATTCAAACCGAAAATCATATCAAACTACTACATCGATAATATGAATCATGAAATAATAAAAAAACAGTATCATCCATCTGACAAATATGAGGATATTTTTGTGAGAAAAACGCTGTAGCTTTTGGCTGAGGAACCAGATACTTTTTCCCCAAGGCGCCTAATTCTGAAAAGGGTATTATGAAGAAGGAAAACAAGCTGATAAATATCTTGTCGGATGATCGCCTGCTTTATCTCGTACTGGGGGGTATTATTTTGTTGGTTTTATCGAACTCGCTATATGGACGGTTTAGTCGTGACGAACTTGAAGCCATCCATAGTTCATGGAAAATACTGAATGGAGAAATAGTATATGTTGATTTTTTCCAGCATCACCATCCTTTTTTGTATTATACGCTGGCGCCATTGTTAAAGGTATTTGGTGAAAGCACTCTGACACTCGTGTTTTTCAGGGTAATCATCTTTGTTTTGTATATCCTGATATTATGGATTACCTACAATATTGCTCTATTATTATTTGACAGCAAAAAGACAGGATTACTCAGTCTGATACTTCTTTCTTGTATAACAACTTTTTTTGTAAAGGCAACCCAGGTAAGACCAGACGTGCCACAGGTTTTTTTTGGACTTGTTGCAATATATTTCTTTACTCAATACAAAACAAAATCAGTAAAATATACTGTATTAGGCGCCTTTTCATTGGGCATCTCTTTTTTGTTTCTGCAAAAAGCCCTGTTTCTCATGATCGCTATCCTGTTGCTTCAACTCGTCCGGCTTTACACGAAAAGAACGACATTTACAACAATATATGTTTACTGGTGTTGTTTCATCCTATCGCTACTCCCGTATTTATATTATATATTCCACAATGGATTCATGTCCGATTACGTCTTGTATAATTGGATTATAAATATAAACTTTTTGGATTCTTTTTCACCTATTCGTGGCCTGGTACGTTCATACAAGCAAAATCCCGTGGTGTGGACGTTTTTCGCACTCGGGGTACTCTTTTCCCGTAGATATATTGTCAAGGAGGCATGTGCGCTTTCTTTTATTCTATTACTTGCCGTTTTTCTTGTTAAGGCGCCATACGAACAATACTACATGATGTTTTTCCCTTTGATGGCAATAATAGCAGGACATGGATTAGTGTGCACGATTAACAATAAGATTGCAATAAACTCTATAGCATCATTTGCTGTTGCTCCTGTTGCGATGATCATTTTTTGTGATAACCTTGTTATGACAAAAAATACTCATCAGTTAGAAAAAATAGAGTATGTTATATCAAATACAAACAGAAATGATTATGTGTATGATGGTTACATCAAATTCAATGTTTTCAGAAAAGACATCGATTTTTTCTGGTACAGTATTCATCCCAATGCAGGGCTGGAGACTTATCAATCACTATATCCATACCATTATAGTAGTTATGAATTAATTGACAGATTCA
>MAXM01000291.1 GCA_001751015.1 Desulfobacterales bacterium C00003106 | reverse complement strand
GGCCATAGACGCCCTTGAAAAGAAATGCGGTATCTACGGCAGGGGATGCCTGAAACACGGACGAATCAAAGAGGGAAGGAAGTATCTTGACATGCCGAAGGCGTTTGGGGGAAATTGATTCTTTTTCGTCATCATGCAATTTATCAACCTGTGCGGTTAGCCATTAGCATTGAAAAGGGGTGGAACTGAGAGATTTTAGAGAACTTAATCAACAGGTCAATGAGGTAAAGAGGATGTTGAACAGCTTTATCCAAAAGCTAACCGCTAATGGCTAAAAGCTAACCGCACAGGTCGAAAAATTAACAATGCATGGAAAAGGAATTTGCGAGTCCTATAACCTATAGGTAATGTCGAAAAAGAACCCTGAAAGGTTAAGCGTGCTATTGCTGCCGTCAGTGGAAAATCCGCTTGCCGTATTATCTGCGTCGTGTTTGAAAAACCCATACCCAATTCTGAAATCGTATCTTCCTTTCTCGAAACCCGCTGCAAGCTCCCAGCCGATGGCAGGGTCATAATCCTTGATCGGCATGTCCAGGTCAGTATTAAGAAATTTACAACCAATACCTATCTGGGCAAAGAGAGCCCCCCTGCCGAGAAAACCGAAGTCTCTCTCACGGCCATAAAAAGCCGGACCGATCACAAACGTATATCCATAAAAATGGGAGTCGTCTTCGGTAAGAGAATTTTTGATATACCATTCATAATAATCCAAATGGAAACCCGCCTCTATGGCAATCCTGTCATTTAACCAATAATCTACGCGCAAAAGAGGATAGAGGCTGAACTCGACCCCGAACTCCGATCTTCTGGAGTACAGGGTTGTATGAACTTTCTCATGCACATAGTTATAACCCATTCCGATTCGCGTGCTGAACTCTCCTTTTCTGTTCGTCCCATGGAGATATTCTGAGGCGTCGCCTTTTGTCTTTTTTCCCGCCTCGATTGATGTTGGCGACTGCCTTCCGGCAGGGCTATCTGCGGCCAGAGCGGAATCGAACAAACCGGAAGAGAGCGCTGTTATCAACAAAGAGATTGCCACAATCATCAGCGTTTTTGAATTCTTCCCTGTTGAATTGAACATCTTTCGTCTCCTATTCCCTGCCCACGGTTTGGTTCTTAGTTTTCCGGTATACAAAAACGCTCCTGAAACAAGAATCACAAACAACAACAGAGCCTTTTGGGCAACCGGTTCAAAAGTGAGCGTGTTTACAAAGCAGCCGCCACTGCACGGACCGCCGCTTTCATCGCCGCCGCCGGCCGGAGTCATAAGGGACCATTCGTATAGATGATTCGATTCTATGGTTATCGTATTGCTCAGATAATCGACATTCAGGATGTTGTTGTTGGAAAACAGTCTCCACATTCCACCTTCTTCTCTGTAGAATATCGCGTCCTGATACGGGACCCATTTCGTGGGATCGAATCTGAATCTCAGAAATATCTGATTGGTCTTATCGCTGCTGTCAACCACCTGACCGCTGGAATCAACAAGATCCAACTGATAGACGGCGCCCGAAAGAGAATATCCCGCAATATCCGCCGCAGCTGACGTTCGTTCAACCCTTACCCAGAGTGTAACATCGGTCTCTATTCCTCCCGGGGGCGCATCAAAGCCGGTATTGTCCTTATCACCTTCTTCCACCTCGGACTGTATGAGGCTGCCGCTGCCTCCAAAGTCAGGACTGATCTCTCCTTCAGCTACCGCCGTATGGTCGGTTCCTCCGGAGGCGTCAAATCTGATGATCATGGTTGCCGCAACGCCCCCTGCCGGTTCCGCCGTAAACTCAGCGGAAACCATGTCATCAAAAATGTCAGCCGTGTATGGAATGCATATCGTCTTTGTGGCATCCTGGAATACAGGATCGCCCATGCACCCGAAATTGGTTATTCCGGCGCCTGTGATGTAGCTCCATATAAGGCCCGACTCATCACCATCGACAAAGTCAGGGAAGGACGTAAGTTTTATGGTCCATCTGCTGTTATTGGCAAAATCAGGATCTTTATGAACCGCCCATGATATGACTGTTTGTCTTGTTATTGTCAGATCTCCCACCAAAATCGTCTCGCCCGCATTGAGTGTCAGACCTTCTTCAGAGGCTGATGTGTATCCCTGTTTTGTCACGGCAACCTTCCATGGATTGGCTATGTCTTCTGTTGCCACGTCTATGGAGAATCCTCCCGCGCTGTTGGTGACGGTATAGAAATACCTGCCTTGATTGTTGCGCGCAATTACGGTAGCGCCTTCCAGGGCGCTGCCGTCCACCTTTACCGCTCCGGTAAATCCGGCGGAACTTTCCCTCAGGATTACGTCATAGACATCACCTGAAGCGGAAAGATTATCCTCTTCCTCAGTCAGATAACCACCCGCGCTCACCCTGACTTTGTATCTGATATCGCTGCTATAGGGAAGGTCGGTGAATTCAACCGGATTCGTCCCGGACATGGTTCCGGCTTTCCCGGCGCCCAATACTTCAACAAAGGCATTGTTGATCGGGGTCCCGTTTGAGTCAACAGCCCTTACCTTCAGGACGCTGGCCAGAACCACATTTATCCTGTTCGTCGTCACGTCGCACTTCGCATCGAGGTTATCGTCATGGGCCTTCACCTCTATCCAGGCCGTTGTTCCACTCACAGCGTCAATATCCACGTCTGTCTTTTTGATTGTGTTGGTTATGGTGTCACCACTCTTATTCACAAGACCAAAACCCGATACCATGGCCCCTGAATCAACGATCGTCCATCTGACATTTCCTGATGCGTTGCTGACAGTGAAAACAAGATCATTCCCCTCTTCGGTCGCAAGGAGAGAGAGGCTGTACGGTTGAAGTTTGAGCGGCACTATGAGACTCAGCGTCTTTGACGTTCCTTTCCCATCCGTGATAGTAAGTTCGTATATCCCGGCGGCCGCATCTTCAGGCGCTTCTATCCCGGTCTTCGCAGAATTCAGCCACCCGCTGGCCGATCCGCTCCAGATATAGTTTTCATCCCCGCCTTTGCATTCAATATTCATCGTGTTTCCGGCCAGGACGGTCACTGTTGTTTCTCCGTTGTCCCAGGTCAGTTCAAGTTCACTTAAGTGTGATGTGCCCTCCTGTGTCACGCTTACCGCCACGGTGCAGGCGTCAAATTTTGCCGGCCAGGTTTCACCATCCATTATCGTCATGTCAGCCGTTCCAATGGCCCTGTAAGTTACAATACCGTTGAGAACGGTTGCCACATCGGAATTGCTGCTTTCCCAGGTGTACGTCCCTGTCGCGCCGCTTGCGGTTAAGGTATCGCTTTCTCCCACCTTCCTGCCTTTAAGCTCGACAGGGGTTACACTTATATGATCATAGATCTTGGCCAGTTTGCTCTTTTGCCTTTTGTCATCATCTGTCACCGTTATCCATGACGTGCCATAATTCTTCCCATCTTCAGGCAGATAAGCGATGGCCGTGACTGTGCCGTTCGTGGAAACAGTAGCCACATCTTCGTTTGAACTTGTCCATGTGTATGTGCCCTTGCCTTCGGGATCGGATTTCAGCTTGGTGCCGTCCGGATCATCGGGGCCTGCTGTTTTGCCCACTTCAAGTATGATCGGGTCCATACTCTCAAATTCAAAGCTTGCGGCCCGCGTAGTAAACTCTACATCGCTCCCATAGGAGGCGCCGTTCCTGTTTATGGCATAGGCACGGATGTGATATGTATTTCCGAGACTGAGCCCCGTAATACTGCTCTCAAAACTTCCGGTTCCGGTTCCGTCACTTGTTTTGCTGTCGGCTGTGGTCGGATTGGCCGACGTGTTCCAGCAGACACCCCTGGCAGTAACCGCAGATCCGCCGTCAGCAGTCACATTGCCTCCGCTTAAAGCAGTGGTTGCAGTGATGGAGGAGGCAGGAGTCGTTGTTACAGTTGGGGTCAGATTGATCGTGACCGTGCTGGCCGGGCTGCTGTTGCCGGAAGGATCTTTCAGAGTAATGTCAATGCTCCGCTGGGTGGTGGGAGTTCCGGATGCAGAGGTCGTATTGTTGGAAAAACGCAGGGCATGGATCAAAGCTCCGACAGCTTCGTCCGTGGCCGGGTTTGAGTCGAAATTTATCTTCAGATTATTGCCGTTCGCCCCGTTATTAGTAGAATCAATATCGCCGATAGCCGTGCCATTGTAACGGACCTCGCTTCCCGAGGTCGTGATATTCCCTGCATCGGCTATGGTCATCTGATCTGTATCGATAAAGGACGTCTGGTAGTCTGCCAGCAAAAATCCACCGTTGTACTGGTCATCATCCGTATCCTCCACGGTAGCATCCGCACCCAGGTCAATTGCAGCCGCACTTCCCCCGGCTGTATAAATTATGCTCCCGGAAAAATTGGTCATAACAGGGGCATTATCGGAGGCGGTTTGCGTGGTTGCAGTCTGTGTTATCTGGGTCCAGCCTGTATCAGGAGAATTTATTCTCGCTGTCATGCTTATTTCTATACCCGGAGATGACGGAGCCGTAACAATCAATGATTTACTGGCAATCGGTGCATTTGCCGCGATAGTGCCGATATTCCAGGTCACGGTCCCGCTGCCGGACTCATAGACTCCTCCTGCTGAACATGAGACATATGTTGTATTAGCAGGCGCCCAGGCTATCAGTGTGACATTAGTCACTTCAGTTGGGTTAGGGTTGGAATTGCTTATGGAATAATTTATCTCCGCCCCCTGACCTGCAACACTCGGAGCGATGATAGTAAGGTTCAATGGATTAAAGCTGACAGAGCCGGATGTAGGGATTACCAAACCGGTAGGACGTTGTCCTGACATATATGTGTTTTGAAGAGCCAGATCTGAGTTATAAACCCCGAGGCTTCCTTCACTGTAAGTAGTTGTATAGACTAGGCCGGATGCCTGATCTACAGCAACCCCTACACAAGGAAACACTACATCCACACTTGAATGAGCATCACCATTGTTTAATTCATATTTATGTAGAACCTTGTCTCCACCCGGGCTTGCTGAAGTAGAATACATGTATTGATTGTCAACATCAATAGCCACATCAACTGCATCATGAGTAGTGGCAATATTGGATATGGCTGTAACACCTCCAATTTTTGCATTGGTGAGATCATCGATATTATATGCCATGATTCCGTGGGCCATATATCCAACATATAATGTATTATTTCTTTCATCTATGGTTAATCCATACGTTCCGCTTATAGCACCCCCTGATTCATTTCTCAGGGGCAAATACCCACTTCCTGAAGTTATAAGATTGGTTAAAGTTAGAGCAGCGGCATCCCAGAAATAAACAAATAGCCTGTCTGCATTGCGATTTACTGCATAAACCCTATGTGTACGCTGATCAACAACAACTCCTGCCAGGTTACTCGCATTGGGTGGAACAACCTGGGTGATATATTCCATGGTATTAGCATTAAAAATATTAATGTAGTTCGCACCCTCATAGGTAACAAACAAATATTGTGAGTCTTCATCAAGGGCCAGGCCAACTGCATTATTACCATTCGATATTGAAGTCTGTGTTTGGTGAATCAATGCATTTTCCTGAATGTCAAAAGCCTCCATATAACCCTGCATGTTTAATACATACAGGGACTTAGGGAAAACATTGGTAGAAAACCCAAGAAACAAAAACACAAAAAGCATTACTTGAAAAACTTTGTGTGGTTTCAGTTCACGCATCATCTTAGTCCTTTAATTGAGTTAACCCTTCGAGGAGACTTCATCAAACCACCCGTAATATAAATAAGTATGACTATGGTTTTCGGTAGTGTCAAGTAACTCGCGTATTTTTTTGGGCATTGTTAATTTTGGATAGTTTTACCATATAGCAATACGTTGAAATAATACAATAAACATTGTTTAAACCTATTCTTATTTAACAATGCTTTTTTAAAGATTGGCGCCTGACATTTGCATCATGTTGGACGTTTCGACGGATATCGGGTTGTCTCGAAAACAGGGTGACGGCTCGTTGGATAGGACTGAGCAAAAAGATAGGAGATATCGTGTAGATAGACCTTCAGATAATTAATTGCACAAGGCTAGAGGGAAAAATCCGAGTAAGGCGTACATTGGGGTACGTTGTCGAGGATTTTGACCGATAACGCCGTGCAATTATATATGTGAAGGTCTATAATTGCGGAAGTTATTTCGTCCCCGTTCCTTAGCGCAACCCTCGATTACGAATTCATACTCCGACGTAATCGAGGCTATGACATTGCATGTCCGACCGGGAATGATATTGAATGTATAAGTCTCTATTTCAAGATGCCTGCCAGGCGTGTTAGCTAATTGGAAAAAATCGCGATCGAGTTCACATGAGGTTGTTTCAATACTGGATAATCCGGTGATTTTATTCTTATAAATCGGGACGTGGTAATGCACTCGCCAATCACCGGCCGGTGTCGCGGTGATCGCATCCAGCAGATCGGGATACTGTTGTATTCCATCCGATGTTCTTACTCGAACTTGATGGAGATACACGTCATCCGCGAACAGCTCAAGAGACAGCGACACGTCATT
Organism: Desulfobacterales bacterium C00003106; assembly: GCA_001751015.1. GTDB lineage: Bacteria > Desulfobacterota > Desulfobacteria > Desulfobacterales. The sequence goes on along the minus strand of MAXM01000291.1, from coordinate 5,614 downwards.
TTCGACGGATAATGACAAGGCCGCGGAGATCTGTATCTTCGGAACAGAGATACCTGCATCGCATATCCTCTTCAGGTAATCCGCGGGTCGTTCGAAACAACAGCTTGCGTGGCACGCATCAACGCAGATACCAAGATAGTTATGGAGAGGACGAGACATCGGCGAGATGTAATCCTCCCAAAAGCGGATAACGTCATCGGATGTTTCAAGAAAACAGTCAGGCTCCGGTTCTAGAGCAAGCATGATTTTTTTTCCGGTCTTTGAATGGATCGTCTTCAGTTTCCTTGCACATTCAAGCAGGTTGTCGACCGCTCCGGGATGGATCGCTTTTCCATAGTTGACAGGCACAGTGCTGATCGATCCTTCGGATATATCGTCCGGCAATAGCGTCGCCAATATCTCGGCTAACGACACCGTGTAATCTAATCGGTCAGTAGACGACCAGTCCGGCAGGTAGACGTTTTCTTTAACTTGAGCGTCGTGAAACCGGCCGAACGCGAACCCGTTTACCGTGAATACATACATTCCTGCTCTGTCGAGCCCTTCGTGAAACCGTAGTAAATCTTGCTTCAATTCATCTGCCGCAAGTTTGGAAAGGCGCAATCCCAGGCCAAAAGGCATGTTGGGGCAAACTCGTCTCTTTACAGCTGCAGCATAACACTTAATCGCCTGAATAATATCAGACAACGATTCGCCACAATGGATATTCAGGCAATAGCATAAATGAGCATCGTTGATGTTCATCGACCGGAACGTTCCAAAAGCACGGCGATTGCTCTTTCAACCAGCGATATCGACAACTGGTTGATATCCATTTTTTTTCCCAATCCATCCGGCATGGCAAGCGTCAGTTGTCCGCCGAGGTGCTCGCGGAATAATTCCAGCCCGTCGATAACTATCAATTCACCACCTGTATTTCGTTCCAGCAATGCGTTATTCCAGAGAGACATTCCGGCGGTTTCCATCGCTTTGATGACACGGTCGAAATCATCGTTGGAAATCAGTCCCAGTTCTCGAGCGCAACACATATCTATCGCGATTCCGATTGCAACCGCTTCACCGTGCCGCAGCTCGTTATTTGTCATCATTTCGAGCTTATGTGCCGCCCAGTGTCCAAAATCCAGAGGCCTCGCGGATCCGGTTTCGAACGGGTCGCCACTGACATTAATGTGCTCAACGTGGAGCGTCGCGCTACGATGCACGATCTTTTCCATCGCGTCGATGTCACGCGACGGGATTTTTTCAGCATTAGCGATCAGGAAATTCAAAAACGGTTTATCCTTGATAATAGCGACCTTGAACGCCTCCGAGACACCACTTATCCAATCCCTATCGTCCAGTGTTTTTAGTAATAGAATATCGTTAACCACGGCGACCGGCGGCGCGTAGCCGCCATAGTAGTTCTTGATCCCGAACCGGTTTAGTCCATTTTTAACACCCACGCCGGAATCGTCCTGAGAAAGAACCGTCGTGGGAACGCGAATTTGTCTGATGCCACGATGCACAGTCCCGGCCGCAAACCCAACAGCGTCCAATACCGCACCGCCTCCGATGATCACGATATAAGAATGACGACAAATCCCAAATTCACTGGCGAGAACTCCTACACGATCGAGGATATCGAGACTATTCTTGATTTGTTCGCCGCCGGGAACGATTTGTACTGCGGTAACATTCTGTATCGCATGTCGCTGACACCAGCGGTCGATTCGCTCAACAATATCAGGACAGGCTCCCGCAACACCTGAGTCGAGAAAAAACAGCGCCCGACGATTGCTGCCGGCAAAGGCTCTTGCGAGTGTCTCGTTATCATCAGCGAAGATATCGTTTGTGAACAAAATATCGAATTTATACGGGATGTTGACGGATAAGTTGACAGTCATAGCTTTACTCTTTTCTGTTAATGTCCGTTATTGGGGCTCGGCAAAAAATAACTTGGTAGAATTTGCGCCCGAATTTGCCGTAGCTTTAATCGATCTGATTGAGCAAAACCGCAGGAATAGCGAGCTATTTCGAGGACTTTTGCGATTGAAGATCGGTTAAAGATATGATGAAGTCGGGATGCAAAAATGCTAAGTTATTTTTTGTCGAGCCCTTGCTTCGACAAGAGCTCCCGTAACGCTGCAGCAAGCTCTCTCAGGTCTGCCGGCTCGCCACTCATTCCAAGATCGGAATCCATCGCCCATACAGTGTCTGTCCCTGCACCGATTCGACCGTGTGAGCCATGTATCTTTGTCGCGTCAGTCGACACCGCGAACGGAGGCGGGAACCCGAAAAACAACTCACAGGGGTCATATCCAGGCTTATTGTGGATATCAATATGTGTGGCGTACTCCGGCGCTTCACTCTTTTCCTCCCACCAGGGATATGCAAACCAGGCATCGCTGTCTGAAACTATTACCAAATCACCCGATCGAGGATGATCGATTCCGCACTGCTTTTTCTCGTCATCGCCAAGGACTTCCGCGATGCCTTCTGTGGCACTGAACAATTCACGAACAGCGTCAATCGCCGAGGGGTCGTTTATGACGATATGCGCGATTTGATGATCAACAACAGCGAACGCGCGACTTGAATAGAAATCAGGATATTGCATTTTCCGGATTTGACGCGTTTGAAATAATCCGGCACGTCTTAACAGACGGTTTGGAAATACCGGACGGCTGACGTTTGAAATCGCGTAATCGCTATAGACTAGAATCTTGTATCCGACGTCTCGAGCCTCGTCGAGAAGTTTGTTTAAAAGCAGTTTGAGTTGGGCAAACGCTCGCCCGGATTCTTCTGAATCCGGACCGCTTCGCTGGAGTTCATAATCCAGATGCGGCAGATATGTGAACAACAAATCAGGCGATTCGGATTGCATGACTTCAACCGTCGCGTCAACGATCCACTGTGAACTTTTTACGGATGCCACCGGACCCCAATACCAGCCTAGTTTGAAAGGTCGTCCTATCTTTTTCACGATCTTTGAATAGAGGCCGGACGGTCTGGAATAGCAATCCTGTATCATTCCGCCGTGATGTTTGTGTATCGGCGCGGGAGACACGAGGATATCCGTATCAGTCCCAAGACTTTGCTGAATGAATAGCTGACCAACACGCTTCCGGGATTTCCGAAACGAATCCCAGATCCGTTCACCTTGACACAACTGCGACGATTGCTCCCAAAACATCGGTTTTGATAAATCACGATGATAGAACCCGTTGCCGACCATCCCATGTTCCGAGGGTAAAGCAGCTGTTCTCATTGTCGACTGAACGCTGCATGTCACCGCCGGGAAAATGCTCTGTAGCGATTTGAATTGAAGGCCGGCGAGTGATAGTCCATCGTTATTATCTACAAGAAACCGATGGCCCAGAGCGGCGACCTGAACGACGAGAATTCGCTGCATTTTTCAACTCCCGTAGAACCAACAACCGGCTGCATTCGCCAGAGGAAATAGTATTGCAACACCGATGACTGCGTCAGAGACTCCATGCCCCACGACGATCAGCGCCACTGTCTGAACCAGGATTAGATAGCTGATCAATCGTCCGATTCGCTCGGGCATCTTTCCTTCAGCAATAAATAATACGGCGTTAGCGACCGCGAAAGTAACAGCGACACACGAGAAAATGCCAAGCCATGAAACTCCGACGGTATAATTCAACGCGAACAATCCACCGGCAAGAGATACAGGAACCGATAATCTCATCGCAAGATTGGGTATGCCGCGCGTTTCGTTTTTCGCGATAACGCTGACAAAAAAGATATACAGCGCGATACTCCCGGCTGCAATAATAACAACACTCGGAATAGCGGTGAGTACATCATTGCCCAATGCGGAAATCGTTCCTGTTGCACCGAGAAGCACATTCAATCCTCGACACAATGCCATGACTATAAAGCCGAGAATCGCTATTTTTCTCGCCTTCCAATTGTAAAATACAACAGCAAATGCGATTGCACCGGCGACGAGCGCAGTCATCTTTCCGATACAAATAGCGATACACAACGCAATAATAATGAACGACACGCCGACGAGTAATGCGATGGGTGGATAGACAGTGACTGAGACGAGCGGTCTGAATGGACGGTCGACACGATCTGTTTCAATATCAAACCAATCGTTGAGAATCAAACCGGAAATGTACAGACACAATGAAACCGCGATTGTCAACGCGGTAGTTGTCGAGAAAAAATTATTGAATTCGCCGGCTGCAAGACAAGCGCCGACAATAACATCCCCCGGAACAGTAAACAGGTTTGGAACACGGACAAGTTTCAACCAACCTATGATAACGCTCTTACGTCCGACTTTCCCATGCAAGGTTTCAGTCGATTGTTGAACCGCTTGCAAAGTCATCGTTGAAACTCACTCACCGGCACCGGCTCGATAGAAAAATTCGGTTTCCAATTCGGGGAGGCGCTATATAACGCATCCGCGTTATCATGAACAAGTTGTTGAATCACATTGTCATCGTGTCCGTCAGATCTTAGATAGTCGACAACCTTGACCAATGAGAGCGGATCAGATACCCCCCAGTCCGCGGAGCCGGAGACGATCATCCGTTCAACACCGTGTTTTTTCAACAGCTCGGATACCCGCTTCGGAGTGAGCTTTGAAAACGGATATACGGTCATTCCCGTGTAGCAATCCGTTTCTCTGGTGATATCCATACACGTTTCATCGTTATGGTCAATGAGTATCCGTTCTTGAGCAACACCTTCTTCACGAATAATATCGACAATAATCCTCGCGCCTTCTGCTTTCGGTATATGCGGCAAATGGATCACCACAGGCATTTCACGTTCTTCCGCCATGAGGAGTTGGCGTCTGAACGCGGTAATCTCATTTGGAGTATTCATGTTCAAACCGATTTCACCGACTGCTACACATCGTGGATGGTCGAGATATTCATCAATACCTTCGAGGACTTCATCGACCAATGTCGAGTTTTTAGATTCCTTGGGATTGACGCTGATCGCACTGTAGTGATCGATCCCGAACTTAGCGGCACGCTGAGTTTCAAACTCAAGAATAACTTTGAAGTAATCAAAAAAAGTCCCGGCATAACGTCGTTCGCTGCCCAGCCAGAAAGATGGCTCAACACATACGCGAATACCAGCTGAGTACATCGCCATGTAGTCGTCAGTAGTTCTCGAATACATGTGGATATGCGGTTCAATTATTTTCATGGTGATTTCTCCATAGCTAAGGAACGTGGACGTTGGTTCTACACCGACTTAAATATATTTCGTCTTCGTTTTATCAACTCATCAAAAACAGCTAACCGGTTAACAGCAGAAGTGTTTATACCAAGAAAGCACTCAACATGCGCACCAGAATAATCATTTTTGTTACCCCGCGTGCATCGAGTCTCGGCATACAAAAAGTCTATCCCCCCTGAACTGTGTTGTCAAGTTTTCCAGAACCAATGTCCCCCTTTAAATACATTTGATGTTGCCGACTCCGTTCCGGCAGGGCTATCTGCGGCCGGACAAAAACGCTCCTGAAACAAGAATCACAACGAGCAGCAACAACAGAGCCTTTTTAAAGGCAACCGGTTCAGAAGTGAGCGTGTTTACAAAGCAGCCGCCACTGCACGGATCGCCGCTTTCATCGCTGCCGCCG
>MAXM01000290.1 GCA_001751015.1 Desulfobacterales bacterium C00003106 | reverse complement strand
CTATGCAGACCTCATAGTTATAGAGTTTTTCGCGTTAATGGTCATAACCCACTTTTATCTAACCACCTGATTCAGTTACACATGTTTCTATATTTACCCAGGATTTGAAACGCTCAATTTAGGTGAAATTCAGCCAGGGAGCTTAGGAACGTGGACGAAGTAACTTCCGCAACTATGCATCACAGCTTCAGGCCACCTTTGCCCGATCTCAAATCCCAAAAGCATCAAAATAGCTTGCTATTCTATCAACTTTTGTGATTTGAGATCGAACAAATCTGACCCAAATCTATGCGCCTACTTGGGGAAGTTATTTCGTCCACGTTCCTTATGAGGCAGGCGGCTTGCCCGGAGTTCCTGGTAGTAGTTGGCATGCCTGCATTCCACTTCCAGGTCGATGATCTTGTTGTTTGCCCCGTTGAACCCTTTCCATCCCACTGGATTCTTTGGTGTGGACAAGAGATGAGCAAGCGTAAGGATGCGATCCTGCTTTGAATAAAAATTGAATATCCTGTCTTCTATAGCCCTGATACTCTTCTTCCAGTCCTCTTGCGGAGTGGCTGCCCCGCACAGACAGACAGAATTAATCATCCTTGGCTTCATGCCTTCGAGCGCGTTCTGAACCACTTTCGCCCCCAGGCTGTGACCTACGAGTGTAACATGCCCGTAGTTCGGCCTGATCCGGTCTTCTATCTCTTTCCTCAGGCCTTGTCCTGCTGATTCTGCTTCTCTGATCGCCGCTTCATAGGCCTTTTTTATCTCGAAAAGCGAGTCAAAAAGTATTCTTGCCGATTGTGTAAAAAGCCCGCCCGGACAAAGCGGGAGGCCTACCAGCCCATTTTGAAGAACCCTGAACAGGATATCCATCTTTGAGTCGGCATCCCAGTCAAAATACAACAGGTCTGCCGTCTTGAATACACGATTCAGCCCTTTTTTCCATCTCTCCTTGTGGCTTCTGTTCAGTATGGAGTCCGTGAAACCGTGGACGAAAACAACAGACGAATCAGTGCGTTTTTTGCGTTTAAGAATATATTGCATTTCAATTTTTCGAGACTTGGGTCTCTTTATTATGACACCACCCATACAGCCTTGTCTTGCGCTTGTTGAATTATCTTGTTGGAAACAGAGCCCAACAACATCTGCTTGGCACGGGATACACCCCTGCGTCCTATCATAATGGAATCGCAATTCCGGTCATTGGCGAATTTCAGGATCGACTTGGCCACTCTCCTGGATTTGGTCTCAAGATGCGTCTTCACCGAATCTTCAGAAATTCCCTGCCCCACCATGGTCTTTTTGGCATTTGCAAGCAGGACTTCGGCATCACCGGTCATACGTTCACGAAACGGGGCTTCAATATCCTCGACTTCAGAGTCCTTTCTTTCCAGATCCTTGCTAAAAAGGGATGTGAGCACATAGAACAGCGTGATTTCGGTGAACCTGGAGTTCGAAAACAGCCATGCAGCGCTATCCACAATACGTCTCGAATTCGGAGAGCCATCAATTGAAACAAGGAGCTTTTTTGATGTGATCTTTCCGTCAACCACACAAACCGTGACCTTTTTTGCAAGCTGGAGCACGTTGCTTGTGACGCTTCCCATGAAGAGTTCCTCTATCCGGCTCATACCGCGACGTCCGATCACAATGGCATCGTAAACGCCTCCTTTTTCCGCTGAAAGGAATTCCCTTGCCAGTTCTGTTATTCGGGGCCTCACCAAAAAACGAAAATTTCCTTCTTTCATACCATGTTGAGCAAGGATATGCTCGGCTTTCTCCATAATGGACGCCGCCTGGTTTCGACACTTCTTCTCGAACAGGGCCGCGCCATCCTGAAGACGTCGCAATTCATCCATATCTCCCTCTGGTTGGGAAAAAAGCGGTGGAATCGGGGGAAGAACGTGCAGGATATCCACGTATACGTCCGGATTACCGGCAAAGACAGAGCCAATGTAGTTAACCGCCTCACGGCTTCCCGGCGACCCGTCGACCCCCAACAAAATATGTTTTTCTTTTTCCATGACACCTCACCTTTCATCACGAAGCGCTATTCGTATCATCCATAAGAAATTGACAGTCAAGCGTTCTCTGAAAAATCCTTTTAGACTCCCCTTGAGGGTAAGATCAGGAGGGGATATCGTCTCTGAACTTAGGGCTCGGCAAAAAATAACTTGGTAGAATTTGCGCCCGAATTTGCCGTAGCTTTAATCGATCTGATTGAGCAAAACCGCAGGAATAGCGAGCTATTTCGAGGACTTTTGCGATTGAAGATCGGTTAAAGATATGGTGAAGTCGGGATGCAAAAATGCTAAGTTATTTTTTGTCGAGCCCTTAAGATCTGAAAGGGTTTATTGTGATGACCGGCGCCGGGGAGTTCTTAACAATGTGATCCGCCACACTGCCGAGTATTATGCGATCCAGCCCTTTTCTGCCGTGAGTCCCCATGACAATAAGGTCTATTCCATTTTCTTCCGAAAACTTCAGGATCTCTTCCGCCGCATCACCTATCACAACTTTTGCTTCGCAATTAGGGTGGTCCGCGAAAAAATCATCACGGAATTTGTCCATATTTTTTTCCGCGACAACGACCACTTGTTCGGTGAAGTCCGTGAGTACGGAATAGGGCATATTGACGACTGTCAGATAACTCATGTCGCGCGCAACATAAAGAAGATATATCCTGGCGTCAAATCGTTTTGCAAAATCAATTGCATAAGGAACTATCTCTCGAGAACAACGGGAAAAATCAATGGCAAACAGTATCTTGGCGAATTTTTTCATTTTGTCTCCCTCATTTTTGCAAAAGGTCTATAGATCAGAATTGTTGGTTAGGATATGGTTTTTCTCATTGCCAACAACCGTGATTTATAAAACTATAATAGCGTAAGATACAGGCCTATGGCAAGTGAATAAGTTGCAGCTTCCCGGTTATGCCTTCAGTTTTTCTTGTTAAACATTTTCTGTCGTGATAAATCGTTTATGTTTGCGGTCTGTTTCTATTGTGAGGTGTTATCCTTTGGAAGAAAAGAGATCATCGTCAAACGGGCTCGTGGTGATCACTACTCATGTGAATGCGGATTTTGACGCCCTTGCTTCAATGTTGGCCGCACAAAAAATCTATCCTGACGCACTTGTGGTATTCGCCGGTTCCCAGGAAAGAAGTCTTCGCAACTTTTTTGTGGATTCAGCCATTTATCTCCTTAACTGGGTGAGGATAAAAAAAATTGATCTTGATGCTGTGCGCCGTCTGATCGTTGTTGATACGCGCCAGAAAGGACGAATAGGAAAATTCGCGGATATCATAGACCGTCCCGGGCTTGACATTCATATCTATGACCACCATCCTCCCATGTCGGACGATATCAGGGGTTCGCTGGAGGTCATTGAAAAGACCGGGGCCAATATCACAATATTGTCCCGGATACTTCGGGAAAAAGGGATTGAGATTACGTCCGAAGAGGCAACTATTATGGCGCTCGGCCTTTATGAAGATACCGGGTCATTTACCTTTTCTTCGACCACAGAGGACGATCTCAGGGCAGGCGCGTATCTTCTTTCAAAAGGGGCCAATCTGAAAACCGTCTCCGACCTGCTTATCCGCGAGTTGGAACCCCATCAGGTGACCGTCCTCAATGAGATGATCCAGTCAGCCGCGCATTATCTCATTAACGGGATCGATATCGTCATTACAACTATTTCATTTGAAAGTTATATTGCCGATCTTGCGGTGCTGGTTCACAAGTTCAGAGACATGGACAACATTGATGTTCTCTTTATGCTTGCCAGGATGGAAGACCGGATATATCTAATCGGCAGGAGCGGGCTGAGCGAGGTGGATGCAGGCGCGATTGCCGCCGCGTTCGGAGGCGGAGGACATCCCTTTGCAGCGTCAGCGAGCATCAAGGGGTATACGCTTGCTCAGGCCGAAGAAAAACTTATTGCATTTCTGGAAAAGCAGGTGAGGCCGCGATGGACAGCAAGAGAACTGATGTCCGCTCCTGTCATCCACGTCGGGCCGAACGTGACACTCGATGACGCGAATGAAGCCCTTACGCGATACAATATCAATGTACTGATTGTCATGGAAAAAGACACGGTTATGGGGATGATTTCAAGACAGATTCTCGAAAGAGCGCTTCATCACGGTCTTAAGGCTGTTCCTGTCCGGGAATACATGGTTACGGACTTCTCCTCCATAGCCCCTGCCGGTCTGCTTCCGGAGATACAGGAAAAAATTATTCAAAACAAACAGAGGCTTCTCCCTGTTCTGGAAAATAGCAAGGTGGCGGGGGTGATAACACGAACAGATCTCCTTAACGCCATGGTGGGTGATTCAAAAGGGGGGATACAGTATTCGTTTGATACCAAGCACAGGTTCAAAAACAAGCGGCGGCGGTTTTCGACATTCATGAAGCAACGGTTGACCTGCGAAATGTTTCAAATGTTGAAGGATATCGGCGAAATCGCGGATCATCTTGGATATCGGGCCTATGCGGTGGGTGGATTTGTCCGGGACCTCTACCTTTACAGAGAAAACCTCGACGTTGACATAGTGATTGAGGGAGACGGAATTCGTTTCGCAAAGAAATTTGCCAAAGAGTATGGGGGGCGTGTACGGTCGCACGAGAAATTCGGAACAGCGGTCGTGGTGTTGTCGAATACGCTAAAGGTGGACGTCGCCACCGCCCGGATAGAATACTACAAGGCCCCGGCGTCAATGCCGACTGTTGAGATCGGTTCGATCAAGCTAGATCTCTACAGGAGGGATTTCACTATAAACACCCTTGCTGTTTCGCTCAATAGAGAAGAATTCGGGACATTGATAGATTTTTTTCGGGCGCAGCAGGATATCAAAGACAAAACGATCCGCGTATTGCACAACCTGAGTTTTGTGGAGGATCCCACGCGCGTATTTCGCGCAATACGCTTTGAACAGCGTTTTGGATTCAAGATAGGGAAACTGACCTCCAATCTGATAGAGAATGCGGTCAGGATGGGTTTTTTGAAGAAACTGACCGGAAGGAGGTTGTTCACCGAGTTGAGGTTGATTTTGGAAGAAGATGATCCCCTTCTCGCTGTAAGCAGGATGGATAAGTATGGACTCCTTCACATCATCCACCCAAAGATTTCCTTCAATGATAAAATGAAAAGACTATTTGTCAATATCAAGGGGGTCATGTCCTGGTATGATCTGCTTTTCCTCGAGGAATCTTATAAGAAGTGGGTGATCTATCTTCTTGGGCTCATCTTTTCCCTTGACGAGAAGGAATCCGGGGAACTCTGCTCACGGATTGGAGTGTCTGAACGCTATCGGGATTTCTTTTCCCGTGAAAAGGGGATGGGGGCAACCTTCTTGCGATGGTTTATGCTTCATGCAGACCCTCCTAACAGCGTGCTTTATGCTAAACTCAGGCCGTTTTCCGTGGAGACGCTTCTCTACCTTATGGCAAGAGCAGAAAATGAGAAGGCTCGCATGATCATTTCAACCTATTTTACGCGTCTGAGACCAATGGAGATCCTTTTGAACGGAAAGGATCTAAAGGCTATGGGATTCAAACCCGGACCGGTTTATCGTGAGATATTCAGAACCCTGCTTGACGCCAGATTGAATGGCCATGTAAAGACAAAGGAAGACGAATTCGGGTTTGTGCGGAAAAAATGGAAAAATAAGGAATCAGGGAATTAAGGAATTCCGAGAACACTATTATCTTGAGGTCTATGAATGACAAAAAAGAGAATCGTGAGTGGAATGCGTCCGACCGGAAGACTTCATCTCGGCAACCTCTTCGGGGCGCTGGCAAACTGGAAGAACCTGCAGGACGACTATGACTGTTTTTTCTTTGTGGCGGACTGGCATGCCCTGACAAGCGACTATGCCGACACCAAAGATCTGAGGGCATATGTGAAAGAGATGCTTATTGACTGGTTGAGTGTCGGCCTTTCCCGTGACAAGGCAACCATGTTTATTCAGTCGCACGTGAAGGAACATGCTGAACTATTTGTCCTTCTCTCCACCATATCCCCTCTTCCGTGGCTGGAAAGAAATCCTACCTATAAGGAACAGAAGGCGCAGATAGCCAACAGAGATCTTTCCACATACGGTTTTCTTGGCTATCCGGTTTTACAGGCTGCGGATATCATTATCTACAAGGCGGACAGGGTCCCGGTGGGGATAGATCAGCTTCCTCACGTGGAATTGACAAGGGAAATTGCGCGAAGGTTCAATCACTTCTACGGAAGCCTCTTTCCGATTCCGGACCCGATACTCACAAACATACCAAAGCTCCTTGGGATTGACGGACGGAAGATGAGCAAAAGCTATAACAATGCGCTCTATCTTTCGGACAAACCTGCCGATATTGCATCTAAGGTCAGTCAAATGGTTACTGATCCTCAGCGTGCCAGACGCAAGGATCCCGGTGATCCGAACGTCTGCAATGTCTTTGCTTTTCACAAGCTTTTTTCAAAAGCGGAGACCATACAAAGGGTTGATGCAGAATGTCGCGCCGCGGAGATCGGTTGCGTTGAGTGCAAGAAGATCATGGCCGAGAGGCTTGCGGCATTTCTGGCTCCGATTCGGGAAAAAAGGGAGTATTACGAAAATCATCAGGAAGAAGTAGCGGATATCCTGCGGGAAGGGACTGAAAAGGCGCGCGCTGTTGCCCGCGAGACTATGGAAGAGGTGCGGTCTGCAATGAAGATATGACAATGACGGAGGCTTATAAGGTTCAGTTAAAGGATGTCTTTGAAGGTCCTATGGATCTGCTTGTGCACTTAGTCAAGAAAAACGACGTGGACATCTATGACATCCCCATTGCCATTATTGTAGAGCAATATCTCGGCTACATGGAGATCATGGAAGAACTTTCTCTTGAGGTGTCCGGGGATTTTCTGGTCATGGCTGCAAGTCTGATGCACATTAAATCCCGAATGCTCATCCCGGCGGAACAGGACAATGATGAGGAAACAGAAGATCCTCGTATGGAGATCGTGCGGCCGCTCGAAGAGTTCCTGCGCATTAGAAACGCCGCTGATAAGCTTTCCGGCTTGTCTCTTCTGGATCGGGACATCTTTTGTCGGCCGGCGACAGAAGAGATGACTGATATGGCGAAAGACCTCAGGTCGTTAAGGCCGGTGGGGCTTTTCGAATTGATTGACGCCTTTCAGCGAATCGCAAAGGGTATTTCAAAAGAACACCTTGTTGACATCACAAAGGAAATGATTTCGGTCAAACAGAAAATATCAGAACTTATGGAAATCCTTGACGAAAAAAAGGACATCACGTTTCAGGAACTATTCATTGGCGAGCATTCCAGGGAAATGTTGATCATCACGTTCCTCGCCGTTCTGGAGATGATCAGACTGAACCTGATTCGTGTAATGCAACATGCAGACTCGGGAATCATCAGGATCTATGGCGGATAATCTTAAAGCAATCATAGAAAGCCTCCTGTTTGTGACAGATGGCGCGCTTAGCATCAAACGTCTCAAGTCTGTGCTGGGGGATGATATCACGGTCCAGGAAATTAAAGAGGCTGTGCGCGGGTTGATGGTCGACTATGAGGCGGAAAAACGCGGATTCATTCTGCATGAGGTGGCAGGGGGATATCAATTTCGCACCCGGCCTGAATACAAGGAATGGATTGTTAAGCTGAAGCAGTTGAGCCCGGCCAGGCTGAGTCGAGCGGCCCTTGAGACCCTTGCTGTAATCGCCTATAAGCAGCCGGTATTGAGAACCGATGTGGAGCATTTGCGGGGAGTGGACTCCTCGGGGATTTTCAGGACACTCCTGGAAAAAGACCTGATTCGTGTACTCGGACGCAAAGACCTTCCTGGTCGTCCTATATTGTACGGTACAACAAGACGCTTTTTGGAGGTCTTTGGATTAAGGGAGCTTGGCTGTCTTCCGAGCCTGGATGAGATGGAGCAGTTGGAGATATCGTGGCCGAGCGGATCCAAGTCGTCTTAGCACGTGCGGGAATCGCATCCCGCAGAAAATCCGGGACCATTGTCCGCGAGGGGCGTGTAAAGGTCAATGGAGAGGTGGTCAGGGAACCGGGGTTCCCGGTTACATTCGGGAAGGACGATATCCGGGTGGACGGACGCGCCGTGGCCGGTCCTGAGCCAAAGTTCACCGTGATACTCAATAAACCAAGAGGCATGGTAACTACGCTGCGGGACCCCCAGGGAAGACCGACTGTCATGGATATTGTAGCCGGGATCAGGGAACGCCTTTTCCCGGTGGGAAGACTCGATTATGATACCGAAGGTCTTCTCCTCCTGACCAATGACGGATTGCTCGCCCAGCGCCTGCAGCACCCCCGCCATGGTGTTGAAAAAACCTATGAGGCAAAGGTCAGGGGGGTCCCTGATGCGTCTGCAATCAAACAGCTACGTTTCGGAGTAGTGATAGACGGGAGAAAAACCGCTCCTGCCCGCGTAAAAATGATCGGCAAGACAAAAAAACATACATGGATCGAGATCAGGATATGCGAAGGAAGAAACCGTCAGGTCAGGAAAATGTGCGCCGTGGTCGGTCATCGGGTTTTGAAGCTGAAACGGACAGGTTATGGTCCGCTCAGATTGGGACGCCTGAAACCGGGGAGCTTCCGCGCGTTGACGGCGCGTGAAATTTCTGTTTTGAAACAAGCCGCTCAAAAAAACCTTGACATTGCCTTGCCTGAGCCATAGAATTTTTACGCATGTCTTGCAGCCTCCACAATACATGGGCGGTTAACTCAGTGGTGAGAGTGCCATCTTCACACGGTGGAAGTCCGCGGTTCAAATCCGCGACCGCCTACCAGCAATATCAGTTTTCAATGAGGTTCCCGTAGACACGAGTTTTCCTTACCCGAATCGATTTGCCGGGCGGCGTAAAGCCGCTCCCGCACGACAAGCTCCCCTACCCCGGAAAATCCTTCAAGGCGAGATCCACCGAACCCTGCCCGCTGGAATGCATGGTGGTCCACATGGACCGTTCGAGTCCCCGCGACATCAAACGGTGATGATAGTGCGCGCTGCGCGCGCCCGAACGCCAAGGGTCACTTGCCGGGCCGGGATGCCCGAACAAACAACGGGCGGCTATTCCCGGTCAAGTGCACTCGTTTGTTACCCTCTGAGATATCCAGAGCTGACAGATTGTTTAAGAACTTTTATACAAAAATTATTTAAGCTTTCTCCGGTCTGCAAAGCCTTGATTGCAAGTGCTTGATGGAGTTCGCAGCCAGGGCGAAGTTGAAACTTGCCCGAGTATTTTTTCCCAACAGTTGATAGCGGTAAAGGATTGCCCCCTTTTTTGTATATTTCTATCCACTCATCAACTATCTGGCAGAGTTCATGATATACTTTTTCTTCATTATCACCATGACAACAAGTGCCAAGCCACCCTGGAACAGAACCAACATAGCACTTATCCTCTTCAGACCATTCAACAATTTTTAAATAACGATTACGCTCTTTCATTACTTGACCTCTTCTATCTTTTGCCTGACTAATTTCTCTTGGTATGGCTTTGCATCATCGTTAAGTTTACCAGAAATAGTGAGGGCAACTCCCTTTTCATGAAAAAAGTTACGATGCCTGCCTTTCCCTCCCCGATTGGAAAATCCCTCTTTTTCAAGTTCTTTTATAATTTGTTTAATTTTTCTCGGCATAATTATATAGTACTGTAGTGGTACCATCATGTCAAGGGGAGGTGTGCGAAAAGTAGACTATAATTTCTGCGGTTTTGCTCAATCAGATCGATTAAAGCTACGGCAAATTCGGGCGCAAATTCTACCAAGTTATTTTTTGCCGAGCCCTAAGCGCTTGGTTCTGTGTCGTTATCTTGTTTTCTATAAAATTCAAGAAATTCAGAGGGAGAAAAAATATTTATCCCCTTAAAAACTGAAGAAGGGTAATGTTTTCTATTTCCTGTGACCAAAGATTTTGCCATTCCGGCAATGGCAACTTCGAGAAATGGCTCATCGTCGGGATCCGGCAAACGATTCTTTAGTGGCAAGCTTGAAGTAAACTGGCCGTATTGCTTTATAAAGTCAAGCAATATGCCAATATGGTCCTGATTGAATTTAAACTTTGGACGGTGAAGAACATCCCTATATTCTGCTAAGATCCTGGCATCTATACACACTGTAAGTTCGCCTGAGAATACCATCCGAACAATTTCACCGCTTGGGCCGAAAGGGGTAAGCAGGCCAGAGATAAGAACATTTGTGTCCAATACAATTTTCATCTTTTACGTTTAGACCTTATTACTTCAATTTCAGCATTTATCTCATCCATGGATATCATATCAGTCCCCTTTTGAATGGAATCGTATTGAATTGACGCCAAGGCATTCGTCGATCGAGCGCGTCTAAAGGCAGTTAAAACTTGTTCAAGATTGTTTTCATTAATCGATGAAAGAAGGGCGATGGGCCGACCGTTGCTTGTCACGACCATTTCCTTTTGCTCCGGTAAATCCTTCCAAACTTGTGAAGATTTTGTCTTTAAATCTCTGACACTTAAGAATTTCATAGTCTCACCTCCAATTGAGTCTCAATAATATACCTAATTGAGACTCAAGACAAGTGATTTTTTTCACACAGAATCGG
>MAXM01000289.1 GCA_001751015.1 Desulfobacterales bacterium C00003106 | reverse complement strand
AGGCAAAACAGATAATTGAGGACTACCGAGGGAAGGGCCGTCCAGGCAAGCCTCGCTTCATGGGAGAGGTGAAGTTTTCCAAGGTGACCGGGGAATTTATCGACCGGCATGGCGGTGAATATATCATGAGTCCTACCGGGTTTGCTTTTATCAAAGAAGGGGGCAAAAAGCTCTGCCGGGCTGTAAAGGAGGGCCGGACTTCGGTTGAACTCTTTGGCCGCAAGGTGGACCTTTCTGAAAACAGAGAGACTTTGTCCCTTGCAGCGGAGCTTTCCGGCCACCAGATGTCCGGACACGAGGAAAACTGGATATTTGATGACGGCGCCCTGGCTGCCGCCAAAGTGCTGGGAGTTATTGCCAGGGCCTTGAAGAAAGGCGTAAGTTTTATTGACCTTGATGAGGAAGTCCCGCGTTATCCGGTTTCTCCTGAGATAAACCTGAGACTTGGGACCAATGTGTTGGCCGACAAGCAGGAGGTCGTAGATCAGGTGGTGCGGATATTCAAAGAAAAAGAGCATCTGATTGACACTACTGACGGGGGGTTGATAAAGTGGAAAGACAAGGAAGGAAAATGGTCGGGCCAGGCCCTTATCCGCAAGTCCAATACACAGCCGATGATCATCTGCCGGGTGGAAGGAAAGGATGAAGAGAGCAAGGCTATGATAGAAAAAGAGTTTTTCCATGTGCTGTCACATGTCAAAACAAGAAGCATTCCCAAACTTGATCTGGCTTCAGATGAATACCTTGGGCGTTTGCTTCTCGAAGAGCAGATTTAAGGAATTTTCCGGGGGCCATGGCCAGTCATGCGGCAACGGGGCTTCGAGAGTGATGGAAATCGATTTTGTAGGATGTTGGCAGGTGAAGATCTTCCCCAGCAGTGCGATGGTGTGAGAGCCGAGGCGGAACTGTGAGCCGTAACGGGTGTCACCCAGTATGGGATGGCCTTTAGCGGCGAGTTGCGCCCGGATCTGATGCCGTCTTCCGGTCACCAGTCTGATTTCGAGAAGGCTGAAATTTTTTCTCGTCTCTACAGTGCGATAGGAAAGATGCGCGTACTGTCCGGTTCGATCGTACGGATCTTCCACGATCGTCTTTCTCCCTTTTCTTACAAGGCTTGCTTTCAGGACGCCTAAAGGCGGATCGATTCGGCCGTGAACCACAGCCTGGTAGATCTTGGTAATGGTGCGGTTTCTTATCTGGGCCGAAAGCCTGGCCGCGGCCTTTGAAGTGCGAGCAAACATAACCACTCCGCCCACCGGGCAGTCAACCCTGTGCACCATCCCCAAAAAGACATTTCCCGGTTTTTGGTATTTCAGCTTCAGCCAGTGTTTCGCCATATCGAGAAGAGAGGGCCGACCGGTGTGGTCTCCCTGAACAAGGAGGCCGGCAGGCTTGTAAAGACCGAGAAGATGGTTGTCTTCATATAAGACATTGGAAGAAAATTCCTCTACAAACGATGGACCCGGGGTGAAATTTCCTATCCGAACATCATCCCTTGTGCTATTGTTTTTATTGTGCATGGGTTTCTTTTGAGGGAGTCATGAATCCGTCAAAACAGAATCGTCAGTATATGAAATCACGATCTTCCGGACAACCGGGTATCGATGCGATGATCCGTCTTTTTGAGGAGAGCGGCCTTAAGCTTTCCGATCAGGCATATCACCGTTTCTGGACGTATCACAGGCTGATCCGCACAAGGAATGCCGAACTCGATTTGACCCGGATTCGACGCTTTGAGGAGATGGTCCTCAAACATTATGTGGACTGCGCCCTGATTCCAACTTTGATCAAGATCCCTTCTCCGATGCTCGATATCGGAACCGGAGCAGGGTTCCCCGGCATACCTCTCAAGATAGTGCATCCCCAGACAGAGATAGTCCTTTCAGAGGGGAGAAGAAAACGGCTTGATTTCCTGAACGAATGCATAAAGCTTCTTTCCCTTTCCGGAGTAACGGTGTATCCGCACAAGATAAGTTCGGGGTTTGATCCGTCAGTCTCAGGTCTCGAAATCCGGGGTGTAATCACACGGGCGCTTGAGTCGATTGAAAAGACCTTGATGCGGACAGCCCGTTTTCTGTCTCCGGGCGCGCAGGCCATCTTCATGAAGGGTCCGTCCTGTCAGCCGGAGATCGACAGTGCGATAGACCTGATGGATCACGAATATGGATTGTCCGAAGACATCTCTTACTCTATCCCCAACAGCCCGCACCGTCGTCGCCTTGTTGTATTCACGAGAAAATCCGTTCCCTGCCGAATTTTTTATTCTACTTCCAAGAATGCCGATAATCAAGCTATAAATCAGGTATACGGAGGAGATGTTCGTGTCAAGGAGATCTGTAGCAGGGAGAATCCTTCTTTCAAGACATTCCTGCAGATACTGACTGGTCGCGGGGTCAGGAAAAAGGGTTTGACGTTGATTTCAGGCCCAAGGCATGTGAAGGAAATATTGGAAGATTTTGCTCCATGCTGCACAGGCTGGCTGACCCATGAAAGAGGCATCCCCCCGCCCGCAGAGAAACGCAAGGAGCTGATCTGGTACCGTTTGAGCAAAGAACTCTTTAATCAGATTGATCTGTACGGGACAGGACATCCCATTTTGTTGGTCAAGGCTCCGTTGTTCGGGGAATGGTCCGATGAAAAGAAAGTCCCGGGGTGTACGCTCTTTATTCCGTTTCAGGACCCTGCAAACGTGGGGGCGGTGATCCGTACGGCCGCAGCTTTCGGTGTGTCTCAGGTTGTTATCTTAAAGGAGGCGGCCCACCCATTCCACCACAAGTCGATAAGGGTGGCGGGAAGCACGATCTTTCGCGTTGCCCTGCTCAAGGGACCTTCGCTTGGCGACCTGCGATCGTCGGAAATGCCGCTCTTCGGGCTTTCTCCAAGGGGAGAGGACGTGGCGGGCCTTGAGTTTCCCCATTCTTTCGGGCTGGTTCCCGGGATCGAAGGACCCGGCCTCCCGGAAGATGCATTCCCCGGGCGGATACTCTCCATCCCGATGGAAAGAGGGATTGATTCAATGAACGCAGCCACGGCTACCGGAATTGTCCTCTATCTGTGGCACGCAGGGCGTCGCAGGTTTTAGTGACCGGTGAAACTGATTCATGATGAATTCAAATATGCAGAACTCGAAAGGCCGCAAATATAGACCTTCAGATAATCTGATTATAACGGATTTAGAGGAGCTGCAATTTCAATATGTTAGAG
>MAXM01000288.1 GCA_001751015.1 Desulfobacterales bacterium C00003106 | reverse complement strand
ACTAAGCGCATCGTCTTCAAAGCAGGTTAATTCATTCATTATATTAGATTACCATAATTATTGCTCAATATCCAGAATAAATATGCAGTCAACCCGGATACCATCTTTCCTCAATCAGAAATTCGTAACCGTTCAGGGTTCGGCGCTGGTTCGGTTGAATAGGTGGAAAAGACTCGAATTTGTCGATTATACCTGTGAAAACAATTAGTTATACCAGTTGTACCGGTTTGCCATAAGGCACTGCAACCTATTGATATCATTAAATCACCTATTCAACTGAACCAGTGCCCACATGTGCGTCAGGGCTGTAATCATGTGATCTGTCTTGACATTGCGTTCACTCTATAGTTACAAAAATATCAAGGCCTGTTTTGCTATTAAGTGGCTTAGGGGCTCGGTTGCATCCTTTTCTTACTTACAAGCAGTTATGAGAACCCTCGTATTCTTTGCCCACAGGAGGCATTACTCAGCGTAAAAAATGACATCGCAAATTCACACGATTGCTGTGGAGATGGACAATTCCCACTCAATTTCCCCATTCCTTATAGGGATCACAGATTTTTGCCTGCTCAATATTTCATTTTTTGCAATGAACTATTGGACGCAGGGGACATGGGAGTTCTCTCCGGCATACATAAAGTTATTGATGTTATTCTATTTCATCTGGTTTTTCATATCCTTTTTTACAAAAAAGTTCCGATTTGCTTCATACAGAAGTTATGCCGCCGTCATATCTCTCTATACAAGATCGGCTGTCTATACAGCCTGTTGCGCTTCTTTCGTCGTGGTTATGATGGGGCTTCCAGCATTTTCAAGGCTCCATGTTCTGGTGATCTGGTTTATGATGGCAATTCAGGAGGTGCTAATATTTTCTGTCTATTATATGACCATCGGTGAATCAGCAATCCTTAATGATGAAAAAGAGGATATAGGAGCGCGGCAGGAGGCCAACTATTCAATCTTCCTTTTACTAACCGATTTCCTGATAGTCGGGGTTTCGTTTTTTATAATCAACTATTTGAAGACAGGAAGCTTTGGCCTTCGACCGCAATATAATCAGCTTCTGCTGGTCATATATGCCTTATGGTTGATCACCTCACTTACCACAAACAAGTTTGCCAGGCGTCCTTTTCAGAACTACTATCATTCCACATGGCCCTGGCTCAAGGCAGGCATTTTGATGGTTGGCATCATGTGTGTCACCATTTTTGCTTACAGACTTTTTCATTTTTCGAGAATTCATGTCTTTGGTTCAATTTTCCTGTTGATCTTTTTTGAATTATTGTTGTGCCGCGTCTATTCTTTGTTGACTCACAATAGAATAAGGCAAGAAGATATTGAGTCTGTCGAAAACGTAAAGGGGCTTCTAAAACAGAAGAATCTGTCTTTAGAAACTGATTTTGAAAAACTGAGACTCCTTCTCCTTGAACCGGTCAGGAAGGGGCTGCAAGAAAAATACTTAAGGGATTATCCACGCCTTTTTGATCTGATTGATCAATCACTTGATCTTTCTGAGATTATCCAGGCCGAAATGACCATTATCAATAGTAATGATATGTTTCATATAAAAACAATTGATGGTCGACCTGTACGCTTGCTTATAAATTTGCACAGAACAAATAATATTCGATGGATCAACCGGTATTTTCTGGAAGTGCATAATGTGCTGGTAAGCGGTGGATATTTTGTTGGAAGGACGCATACGATCGCCACACACAGGGAGTGGCTTTTTAAAAAGTATCCAAAGCATATTGCAAATACCATTTCCATCATTGAGTTTTGTTTGAATCGTGTCTTGCCAAAGCTTCCCGGGTTAAAACAGGCATATTTTGCTGTCACAAAAGGGAGGGACAGAGTACTTTCAAAGGCTGAAGTGTTGGGCCGGCTTTGTTTCTGCGGTTTTAGGATAATTGCGGTAAAAGAGATTGAAGAAAGATTGGTTTTTGTAGCGCAAAAAGTAAAAACCCCTTCGCTTGATCAAAGCCCATCGTACGGGCCCCTTGTCAAATTCAGCCGGGTGGGGATGAGTGGTGGTAATATAGATGTCTATAAATTCAGGACTATGCATCCCTATTCCGAATATCTTCAGCAATATATGTACGAGAAAAATAACCTGCAGCAGGGTGGAAAATTCAAGGGTGATTTCCGTATTACCGGCTTGGGCAGGTTTATGAGAAAGACGTGGCTGGATGAACTTCCCATGCTCTATAACTGGATAAGAGGGGAACTGAACCTGGTTGGCGTGCGACCCCTGAGCTATCATTATTTCGATCTTTATCCCAGCGACCTGAAAGAATTGAGAAATAAGGTGGTGCCGGGTCTGATTCCACCTTTTTATATGGACATGCCCAAGACTTTCGATGAAATCTGTGAATCTGAAAAAAGGTATATTCAAGCCTATCAGAAGCAGCCGATCAAGACGCAATGGGTTTATTTCTTGAAGGCGTTTTATAATATTGCTTTTAATGGGGAGAGGAGTAATTGAAAGGACTGAAGGAATAAGGAAACCTGTCATTGCCTATAAAAGGAAATATCATATTTATAATCAGTATGTTATTGCCGATCTATCCGGAGATTACGGCAGAGATACAGGGGAAGGAATAATACAAATATGAGTTATGTTGGAAAAGATATGGCTGATCGGAAAATCTGCGTGGTTGGCGCTGGTCGCTGGGGAATGAATCACGTAAGGACATTGCATGGTCTTGGCTGTCTGGGGGGAATCGTTGAAACCCATGGCGGCACACGAATGGTATGCGAAAAAAGTTATCCCGGCGTAAAGACATTTGCGAACATCAAAGACGCAATAAAGGAAAATTTTGATGGCTTTACTGTGGCGACGCCCGCAGAGACGCATTATGAAGTGGCGAAGTTTATTATTAAACAGGGAAAACATGTCCTCGTCGAAAAGCCGATTACTACCAGGCTGGCGGAGGCAAGGCATCTTAAACGGCTTGCCGAGGATAACGACGTGAACCTGATGGCCGGCCATCTGTTGCTCTTCCATCCGGCTGTCAAAAAAATCAAAGAGTTGATGAAGAGCGGGAAGATAGGCAAGCTTGAATATATCTACAGTAATAGGTTGAATTTGGGAACGGTAAGAATCGAGGAAAATATCCTCTGGAGTTTCGCGCCTCATGATATCTCGATATTTCAGTATCTTATCGGGAGCCTGCCGGTGGAAATCGTATCCCGCGGCGGTGCTTTTCTGCAGCCGCACATCCATGATTCTTCGATGACGGTGCTTATCTATCCGGACAACGTAGTGGGACACATTTTCGTAAACTGGCTGCATCCTTTCAAGGAACACCGCCTTGTGGTGGTAGGCTCAAAGGGAATGTTTTCCTACGAGGATTCTTCAGATGATAAGAGTCTCCTTTTTTATGAAAAGGGAATCGACTGGATACAGGGCGAACCCATCAAGCGCGATGGCCCGACTGAAATCATTTCATTTGATCCGGCGATGCCGCTTACAGAAGAGCTGAGATATTTTTTGGCCCACACGAACGGAGATCGGGTAGAGACGGCAAATGCCCAAAACGCGGTGGAAGTGCTCCAAATTCTCGAAAGAGCGACAGAGAGCCTTCTGGCGGGTGGAGGGCGGAGGACAGAGGTCAAAGATCAGATATCGGAAGTCGGA